>NZ_JBFAKH010000041.1:0-66483 GCF_040655635.1 Streptomyces sp. NPDC050388 | reverse complement strand
GTCCGTCCGAGGACCCACCCCGCTCGGGGTGGGTCCTCGGACGGACGGAAATGGGGTGCGGGGCCCATCGACGGAAGGGGGCCGGCTCGTGCACTCTGTCCGCTGTTTCGCCGTTCGCCGTGAGACAACGTGGGACAAGGGGCATGCCTTCGGGAGGCCGCTGCCGCATCGGTCGCTGTGGTGTCCGACAGTAGAGGCAGACGAGAAAGAGGAAGGCGTGACCCCCGTGTCGCTGTACTGGCGGATCTTCGGGCTCAACGCGGTGGTGCTGGGCGCGGCGACCGCGCTGTTGCTGTGGGCTCCGGTGACCGTGTCCGTTCCGGTGCTGCTGACCGAGGCGGTGATCCTGGTGGGCGGCATGGCGGTGATGCTCGTCGCCAACGCGGCCCTGCTGCGGGTCGGGCTCGCGCCGCTGGACCGGGTGACCCGGCTGATGACCACCGTCGACCTGCTGCGGCCCGGCCAGCGGCTTCCGGTGCGCGGCAGCGACGAGATCTCCGAGCTGGTCAGCGCCTTCAACGCCATGCTGGAGCGGCTGGAGAAAGAGCGCGCCGCGAGCAGCGCCCGCGCCCTGCTCGCACAGGAGGCCGAGCGGCGCCGGATCGCCGTCGAGCTGCACGACGAGGTCGGGCAGAGCATGACCGCGATCCTGCTCGCCCTGAAGCAGGCCGCCGACGAGGCGCCCGATCCGCTGCGCGGCGAGCTGCGTCAGGTGCAGGAGATCACCCGGGAGAGCCTGGACGAGGTCCGTCGGCTGGTGCGCCGGCTGCGTCCGGGTGTGCTGGACGATCTCGGTCTGGTCAGCGCGGTCGCCTCGCTCGCCACCGAGTTCGCCACCCACACCGGACTGCGGGTGAAGCGCAGCTTCGACCCCGATCTGCCCACCCTCGACAACAGCACCGAGCTCGTGATCTACCGTGTGGCGCAGGAGAGTCTGACCAACGCCGCCCGGCATGCCGAGGCGCGGAACGTCAAAGTGAGCCTGTACCGGGAGGACGACCACGTGGTCCTCGAGGTGAGCGACGACGGCCGTGGCATCGGCGCCGCCCGTGAGGGCGCCGGAATTCGCGGTATGCGTGAACGGGCCCTGCTCATCGGGGCCACACTGGACATCACTCCCGTCACCCGGACCGGTACCCGGATCCGGCTGGCCGTGCCCGCCGTCAGGAAGCAGTCATGACCCACCAGGCCCCACCGACCACGATCCGGATCCTGCTCGCCGACGACCATGCCCTGGTGCGCCGCGGCGTCCGGCTGATCCTCGACCGGGAGCCGGACCTGGAGGTCGTCGCCGAGGCCGGTGACGGCGCGGAGGCGATCGCGATGGCCAGCGCCCAGGAGGTCGACCTGGCCGTCCTGGACATCGCCATGCCCAGGATGACCGGTCTGCAGGCCGCCCGCGAGTTGTCCGCGCTCAAGCCGGGATTGCGTATCCTCATGCTGACGATGCACGACAACGAGCAGTATCTGTTCCAGGCGCTCAAGGCCGGGGCCAGCGGATACGTCCTGAAGTCGGTCGCCGACCGCGACCTGGTCGCCGCCTGCCGGGCCGCGATGCGGGACGAGCCGTTCCTCTATCCGGGGGCGGTCACCGCGCTGATCCGCAACTATCTCGACCGGGTCCAGCACGGTGAGGAGGCCTCCGAGCAGGTGCTGACGCCGCGCGAGGAGGAAGTGCTGAAGCTCGTGGCCGAGGGGCACTCCTCGAAGGAGATCGCCGAGCTGCTCTTCATCAGCGTCAAGACGGTGCAGCGGCACCGCGAGAACCTGCTGAGCAAGCTGGGTCTGCGGGACCGTCTGGATCTGACCCGGTACGCGATCCGTGCGGGGCTCGTCGAGCCTTGAGCCATGTCCTGCCGGGACCTGCCGCCCGCCTCCCACTCCGTATCGCCGCGCTTCTCACCGCGCTGGCCTCCGTGCTGCTGACCTTCGGGTTCGGCATCCCGGACGGCCCGCGGCCCGCTCTGGCGGCGCAGTCGCCCTCCGTCGGCGCCCCCGTGGCTTTCGGTCCCTCCGTCCCGGGGCCGACGGCGCCCGGTGGGCCGGACCGGTCCGCGCCGGATCCCGCCCCGGCTCCCGGGACCCACTCGTCCGACGTGGGTCCGCACACCGACGACTGCACCGCCCGCACCTCGCCCTTCAGGCCGCAGCGCGACGCCGGGGAGCGTACGGTGCCGGCCGGTCATCTGCTGTTCACCCCCGAGCACACCCCCCGTGTGCCGCCCCGGCCGGCCCGGCCCGCCCCGGCGGCCGGGCACGCGCCGCCCGCCGCCGCGCACATGCCGGCGGACCTCGGCCGGGCGCCTCCCATATCCTCCAGCGCCTGAGAGTCCTGTCACCCATCTCTCCGCCGTGCCGGAGTCGGCCACGGCGTGCCTGCTGGAGTCATCCGTGAAAAGTTCCGCCCGCTTCCGGGCGTTGTTCGCGCTCGTCGTGATCGCCCTGTCCGTGTACATCGCCGCCACGGTCCCCGTCCGTCTGGGCCTCGACCTGCGCGGTGGCACCCAGATCGTGCTGGAGACCCGCTCCACCGAGACCATCAAGGCCGACGGTGAGGCGACCGAGCGGACCCTCGAGGTCCTGCGCGGCCGTATCGACGCGCTCGGTGTCGCCGAACCCACCATCGTCCGCTCCGGCGACAACCGGATCATCGTCGAGCTGCCCGGTGTGCAGGACCCGCGGAAGGCCGCCGACGTGCTGGGCCGTACCGCGCAGCTCTCCGTCCACTCGGTGCTCGGCCCCGGCGCCGAGTCCGACAAGTCCCTGCCGAAGGGGGAACGCGTCCTGGCCGACGAGGCCGGTGAGCGGCTCCACCTGGCCGCCGCCTCGCTCTCCGGTCAGGACGTGAAGGACGCCGAGGCCACCTTCGACCAGCAGAGCGGTGCCGGCTGGCTCGTCACCGTGGACTTCGAGGACGACAAGGGCTGGGCCAAGCTGACCGGCGAGGCGGCCTGCAACCCCGACGGCGACCCCAAGCGCCGGGTCGCGATCGTGCTGGACAACAAGATCATCTCGTCGCCGCAGGTCAGCCCGTCCGTGGCCTGCGGGGCCGGCATCACCGGCGGGTCCACCCAGATCACCGGTTCCTTCACCAGTGACGAGTCCAAGGAACTCGCCCTGCTCATCAGCGGCGGTGCCCTCCCGGTGCCGGTCGAGACGGTGGAGCAGCGGACCGTGGGCCCGACGCTGGGCGCCGAGGCCATCGAGTCGAGCGCCTGGGCCGCCGTCGTGGGCACCGCCCTCACCGCGCTGTTCATCCTCGTCGTCTACCGGCTGATGGGTTTCCTGGCCATCGTGGCCCTGGCCTGCTACGGCGTGATCTCCTACGCCGCCCTCGCGGGCCTCGGCGCGACCCTGACCCTGCCGGGTCTGGCCGGTTTCGTCCTGGCGATCGGTATGGCCGTCGACGCCAACGTGCTGGTCTTCGAACGAGCGCGCGAGGAGTACGGCAAACGCAACCGGCCCAGCAGCCGCTCGGCCCTGACCGCCGGCTTCAAGGGCGCCTTCAGCGCGATCGCCGACTCCAACATCACCACGCTCATCGCGGCGGGGCTGCTGTTCCTGCTCGCCTCCGGTCCGGTGAAGGGCTTCGGCGTCACCCTGGCCATCGGTGTCCTCGCCTCCATGATCAGCGCACTGGTGATCACGCGGGTGCTGGCCGAGTTCGCCGTGGAGCGCCGCTGGGTGCACCGCCGTCCCAAGCTCACCGGTCTGGCCTCCATCGGGCGGGTCCGTGAATACCTCACCCGTCGCGACCCGCAGCTGATGCGCCGCCCGCGCCGCTGGCTGGCGGTGTCCCTCATCGTGCTGATCGTCACCGGCGCCGGCATCGTGGTGCGCGGGCTGAACTTCGGTGTCGAGTTCACCGGCGGCCGGCTGATCGAGTACTCGACCACCAAGACCGTCGATCCGGACCAGGCCCGCGCGGCCCTGGCCGACGCCGGCTTCCCCCAGGCCGTCGTGCAGTCCTCCGGGGACAACGGGCTGACGGTGCGTACCGATGAGCTGAGCAACGCCGAGGCGGTCAAGGTCGCGGAGACCATCGACGAGGTCGGCGGCGGGGCGGAGAAGGTCCGCGACGAGCTGATCGGCCCGAGCCTCGGCGAGGAACTGCGCCGCAACGCGCTGATCGCGCTCGGTCTGGCCCTCGGCGCCCAGCTCCTGTACCTCGCCTTCCGGTTCCGCTGGATGTTCGGTACGGCGGCGGTCAGCACCCTGGCCCACGACGTGGTGATCCTCACCGGCATCTTCGCGTGGCTGGGCAAGCCGATCGACGGGGTCTTCCTGGCCGCACTGCTCACCGTGGTCGGTTACTCGGTGAACGACTCCGTCGTGGTCTTCGACCGCGTCCGGGAACTGTGGCAGAAGAACCCCAAGGCGCCCCTGCCCCAGTCCACCAACCTGGCGGTCCTGCAGACGGTGCCCCGTACGGTGAACACCGGTATCGGTGTGATCTTCATCCTGGCCGCGCTGGCTCTGCTGGGCGGTGACTCGCTGACCGACTTCGCACTCGCCCTGCTGATCGGCATGCTGGTGGGCACGTACTCGTCGGTCCTGACCGCGTCGCCGCTCGCCATCGAGCTCGACGCGTACGCGGGCGACGGCGGCCGCGGCCGTGGTCGCGGCCGTGGTCGCGGCCGTGGCCGGGGCGATTCCGGACGCGGGAAGTCCGGCGCCGGGGAGAGCCCGAGCCTGGCGAAGGCCACCAGCCAGGGATCCTGACACCGAGCGGCTCCCCGAGGGGAGCCGCCGTGTGCACGCGAGCGCCGCCGCCGACCCCGGTCCCGGGGTCGGCGGCGGCGCTGTGTGGCGGGCCGGGCGGGGCCTACACCGCCGCCGGTGCGCTGCGGTCGTGGTCCGGGTCGCGGCCCCGGTCGTGACCGGGGTCCGCCGGCCGGGGAGCGGACCGGGCATGGTGCAGTGCGGCGTAACGGCCGCCGGCCTCCAGCAGTTCCTCGTGCGTGCCCCGTTCCACGATCCGGCCGGCTTCGACGACCAGGATCCGGTCCGCGGTCCGGACGGTGGACAGCCGGTGGGCGATGACGATGGCCGTCCTGCCCTCCAGTGCCTCCGCGAGCGCCTCCTGGACGGCCGCCTCGGAGGTGTTGTCCAGGTGGGCGGTGGCCTCGTCGAGGAGGACGACCCGCTGCCGGGCCAGCAGCAGCCGGGCGATCGTCATGCGCTGGCGTTCCCCGCCGGAGAACCGGTAGCCGCGTTCTCCGACCACCGTGTCCAGACCCTCGGGCAGGGACCGTACGAGGTCGTCCAGGCGGGCGCGGCGCAGCGCGTCCCAGAGTTCGGGCTCGCTCGCCCCGGGCCCGGCCAGGAGCAGGTTGGCGCGGACCGTGTCGTGGAAGAGGTGGCCGTCCTGGGTGACCATGCCGAGGGTGTCGCGCAGCGACCGCGCGGTGAGGTCCCGGACGTCGACGCCACCCACGCGCACCGCGCCCGAGTCGACGTCGTAGAGGCGCGGCAGCAGCTGCGCGATGGTCGACTTCCCGGCGCCGGAGGAGCCGACGAGGGCCACGGTCTGCCCGGGTTCGACGCGGAAGGAGATGCCGTGCAGGACCTCGGTGCCCCCGTTCGGGTCCAGGGTGGCGACCTCCTCCAGGGAGGCGAGGGAGACCTTGTCGGCGGACGGGTAGCCGAAGCGGACGTCGTCGAACTCGACGGACACCGGCCCGGCGGGGACGTCGCGGGCGTCCGGCTTCTCCTCGATGAGCGGCCGCAGATCCAGCACCTCGAAGACCCGTTCGAAGCTGACCAGGGCGCTCATCACCTCCACCCGCGCCCCCGCGAGCGAGGTCAGCGGCGCGTACAGGCGGGTGAGCAGCAGCGCCAGCGACACGACCGCGCCGGGCTCCAGCGCGCCGCGCAGCGCGAGGTGGCCGCCCACTCCGTAGACGAGGGCCAGGGCTAGGGCGGAGACGAGGGTCAGTGCGGTGATGAACACGGTCTGGGCGGTGGCCGTCCGTACGCCGATGTCCCGCACCCGGCGGGCGCGCTCCGCGAACGCCTCCGACTCCTCCTCGGGACGGCCGAAGAGCTTGACCAGGGTGGCTCCGGGCGCGGAGAAGCGCTCGGTCATCCGGGTGCCCATGGCCGCGTTCAGGGCGGCGGCCTCGCGCTGCATACGGGCCATGCGGCGGCCCATGCGCCGGGCGGGGATCACGAACACCGGCAGCAGGACCAGCGCGAGCAGGGTGATCCGCCAGGACAGGGTGAGCATCACGGCCAGAGCGAGGACCAGCGTCACCACGTTGCCGACCACGGTGGACAGGGTGTTGCTGAAGGCCCGCTGGGCACCGATCACGTCGTTGTTGAGACGGGAGACGAGCGCGCCCGTACGCGTGCGGGTGAAGAACGCGACCGGCATCCGCTGCACATGGTCGAACACGGCGGTCCGCAGATCGAGGATGAGTTCCTCCCCGAGGGAGGCCGACAGTCTGCGGCCGAGGATGCCGAGCGCGGCCTCCGTCACCGCGATCAGCGCGATGAGCAGGGCCAGCCGGACGACCGTGGCCGAGTCGCCGCCGGTCACGATGGTGTCGACGACGCGCCCGGCCAGCAGGGGGGTGGCGACGGCAAGCAGTGCGGTCGCCGATCCGAGCAGGACGAAGAGGGTCAGGCGGCGGCGGTGCGGGCGGGCGAACCCTCCGATCCGGCGCAGCGTGTCCCGCGCGAAGGGGCGGCGCTCCTCCGCGGTCATGACGCTGTGCAACTGGGTCCAGGCTGTGGTCTCCATGCTCATACGGGAGAACATAGAACCTCAAGCTTCATTGAGGTCAAGGCACACCGCCCGAACGCCTCCCCCACCCGTGATCCGCCGTCCTCGAACGACTGCCCGGCCGACGGTGGCCGGGCGTGCCGCTCGGCGCGGTGCGAACTCCCCCTGCCGATACGGCAAGATGAGCGACTGTGCCGACCGCGGGCCAGGCCGATCCGGCACGGCACACCTCCCGGCCCGCCCCCTCCCTGGCATCCCCGAATTCGAGCAGGTGACGAGACGTGACACGACATCACATACGGTCGACGGCCAGGACGTTCGCCGGAGGTGAGCGGTGACGCGCGCGCTCACTCTGGACGATCTGCTGTACGCCGGTATCGCGATCGTCGCGGGCCTGCTGGCGGCGTTCCTGCTGCGGATGCTGCTGCGCTGGCTCGGCCGGCACGCCGAGCGCACCAGCTGGCGCGGGGACGACGTCCTCGTGGACGCCCTGCGCATGATCGCGCCGTGGGCGGCGGTCGCCGGCGGCGCGGCCTCCGCCGCGGCGGCGCTGCCGCTGACCCGGACCGTGCAGCACAACGTCAACCAGATGCTGACGGTCCTGGTCATCGCCGCTGCGACCGTGTCGGCGGCCCGGGTGGTGGCCGGTCTGGTGCGCTCGGTGACCCAGTCCCGTTCCGGGGTCGCCGGATCGGCCACCATCTTCACGAACATCACCAGGATCCTGGTCCTGGCGATCGGGTTCATGGTGGTGCTCCAGACGCTCGGCATCCCCATCGCCCCGATGATCACCGCCCTCGGCGTCGGCGGCCTGGCGGTCGCGCTGGCCCTTCAGGACACGCTCGCCAACCTGTTCGCGGGCATCCACATCCTCGCCTCCAAGACCGTCCAGCCCGGTGACTACATCCGGCTGAGCAGCGGCGAGGAGGGCTATGTCGAGGACATCAACTGGCGCCAGACGACGGTCCGCGAACTCTCCAACAACCTGGTGGTCATCCCCAACGGGCAGCTCGCGAAGACGAACATGACCAACTTCATGCGTCCCGAGCAGAAGCTGACCATCCTGGTGCAGGCCGGGGTGTCCTACGACAGCGACCTGGAGCAGGTGGAACAGGTGACCAAGGAGGTCGTCGCCGCGGTGATGACGGAGATCACCGGCGCGATCCCGGAGCACGAGCCGGCGGTGCGGTTCCACACCTTCGGCGACTCCCGGATCGGGTTCACCGTGATTCTGGGCGTCGGCGAGTTCAGCGACCAGTACCGGATCAAACACGAGTTCATCAAGCGTCTGCACCGGCGCTACCGCGAGGAGGGCATCCGCATCCCGTCACCCGCGCGGACGGTGGCGCTGCAGCAGGGCACGGTGGTGTTCCCGCAGCAGCGCGACGCCGAGCCCGAGCCGGGCGACATGACGATGGCCCGGCCGATCTGACCGGCCGCAGCGGACCCCGGCCGACGACGCGCGGCCGGGGACGGGGAGGGCCGGCCGGCGCAGACGGGTCCGGACCCGCGAGGACACCCTGCGCGCCACCGATCTCACGTCGACACCGGTGTGTTCATCGAGACGGGACCGCGCAAGCACGCCATCCGGCGGACGTTCTTCCTCCATGCCTGCGAACCGGGCGGCGACCGCGTCGAGTTGTGCGACCCGCTCGGCCGCCCGGTGCTCGCCCTCGCACACCCACGGCACGCCGCCGGTCGACGGACCGCACTCCGCATGAGGTAGGGTTGACCTGCGAGATCACGCGGTTCGCCGCGCGGAACGCAGCGGGACGTGGCGCAGCTTGGTAGCGCACTTGACTGGGGGTCAAGGGGTCGCAGGTTCAAATCCTGTCGTCCCGACAGAGCAGAAGGTCCTCACGGGCACCAGCCCGTGAGGACCTTTCTCGTTGGGCTCGGGCCGGCGCCGAGCCCCTGGTGCAGCACGGGCGTCCTCGGCGCCGACGGTGGCGGACCGGGCGGTGGCGCGGCAGGACGGGATGATCCGGCAGGGGCTACGGTCGAGCCGCTCGACGTCGTGCACGATCAGCGGCCCGTCGGCGCGCCCCGGGCGCCGACCTGCTGGAAGCGCCCCGCGCGTCAGCGCGACACCGCGTCCACCAGGGCACCGAGCGCCGAGGCGAGGGAGGACAGGCCCGGACCGGCGGGCCCGCCCGGCTCGGTCATGTAGGTGTCCCGGCGGATCTCCACCATCAGCGCCGTCACCTCCGCCCGCTTCTCGTGGAACTCCAGCGGAACGTACGTGCCGGCGAACGGGCTGTTCAGCCCCGTCTCCCCGCAAGGCGCGAACGCATCGCGGGCCGCGTCGAGCAGCGCGGGCGGCGTGTGGAAGCGGTCGGTGCCCAGGCAGACGGCCGGACGGGGGCCCGCTCCGTGCAGCTCGTAGGGCAGGGGTGAGGCGGGGTAGGAGTGCACGTCGATGATCACGGCCCGCCCGGTGGCCGCGAGGCGATCCGCGACCGCCTCGGTCATGGCCCGCGCGTACGGCCGGAAGTACCGCTCGATCAGCGGTTCGGGGTCGAAGTCGTCGGGCCGCAGCACGTCCTTGTGCGTGGTCCGGGTGTAGACCGCGCCCATCCCCACGGCCAGCATCTCCTCCCGCTCGTCCGGGAACCGCTCGGGGTCGACCACCAGCCGGGACAGCCGGTTCACGAACCGCCACGGGGTGGTCCCGGCCGCCTCGGCCGCGGCCCCGGCGATCGCGGCGGTGTGCGCGTCGGTGATGTGGTCCAGCTCCCGCTCCAGCTCCGCGTCCCCCAGCACGATCCCGGACCGCACCGCGGCCGGTATCTCCCGCGCGGAGTGCGGCACGTGCAGGATCACGGGGGAGTCCCCGGCTCCGGGCAGGAGGTCGTAGGACTGCGGGGTGTCGGTCATCGGGCTGCTCCAGGAGGGTCGTCAGTGGTGCACGGCATGATCAAGGTGCCACACACCACTGACAACACCTCGCGACGGGGAGCGGAGGTCAGCCCAGCAGCTCGCGGATCAGCGCGCCGACCTGTTCCGTCTCGAGGAGGAAACCGTCGTGCCCGTAGGGCGACTCCACCACTCTGAGCCGGTCGGCACCGGGGAGGTGCGCGGCCAGCTCGGCCTGCTGGGACGGCGGATAGAGCCGGTCCGAGTCGACCCCGGCCACCAGCGCGGGCGCGGTCACCCGGCGCAGGGCCGCAGGGACGCCGCCCCTGCCGCGGCCCACGTCGTGGCCGTTCATCGCCTCCGTCAGCACCACGTAGCTGCCCGCGTCGAACCTCCGGACGAGCTTGGCCGCGTGGTGGTCGAGGTACGACTCGACCTGGTACCGGCCGCCGCGCCACGGGTCCTCCGCACCCTGCGGCTCCCGGCCGAACCGGGCCGACAGCTCCGGCTCGCTGCGGTAGGTGACGTGGGCGATGCGCCGGGCGATCCCCAGCCCGGCGTGCGGGCCCCGGCCGGTGTCGTGGTAGTCGCCGCCGTGCCAGTGCGGATCACTGCGGATGGCGTGCAGCTGGAGGGTGGACCAGGCGATCTGCTCGCCGCTCGCGGCCGCCGTGGTGGCGAGCAGCAGCAGCGCCCCCGTGCGCTCGGGATGCGTCACCGCCCATTCCACCGCACGCATCCCGCCCATGGAACCGCCGACCACCAGCGCCCACGTCTGCACACCGAGCGCGTCCGCCAGCCGGGCCTCGGCGGCGACCTGGTCCCGCTGGGTCAGGTACGGGAAGGCACCGCCCCACCGGCGCCGCCCGCCGGGGCGCGGCGAGGCCGGCCCCGTGCTGCCCTGGCAGCCGCCCAGCACGTTCGGGGCGACGACGAACCAGCGGTCGGTGTCGAGGGCCAGCCCGGGCCCGATCAGCCCGTCCCACCAGCCGTCCGTGGGATGACCGGGACCGGCCGGTCCGGCCGCGTGGCTGTCACCGGTGAGCGCGTGCAGCACCAGCACGGCGTTGGAACCGTCCGGCGCGAGCCGCCCCCAGGTCTCGAACGCCATTTCCACGCCGGGGAGTTCACCGCCCGCCTCCAGCGGCAGCGGCGTGCCGAGGGCATGCCATTGACGCCGCCCGGGCGGGTCCCCCTCCTGCCAGGCCCCGGTGGACGGCGGGAGGGGAACCGATGTTCCGGAGGCCGTGAAGGCGTTCAGAGGACGCCCTTGGCCGCGCGGAAACCGGACTCCAGGTCGGCCCTGAGGTCGGCGAGGTTCTCGATGCCGACCGACAGCCGCACCAGACCCGGTGCGGTTCCGGTCGCCTCGAGCTGCTCCTCGTTCAGCTGGCTGTGGGTGGTGGACGCGGGGTGGATGATCAGGCTGCGCACATCACCGATGTTGGCGAGGTGGCTGAACAGTTCCACACCGTCCACGAACCGCTTGCCCGCCTCGACACCGCCCTTCAGCTCGAAGGAGAACACCGCGCCGGCACCGCGGGGGAGGTACTTCTGCGCCGCCTCGTACCAGCGGTTGGACGGCAGGCTCGGGTAGTGCACCACCGCGACCTCGTCGCGCTGCTCCAGCCACTCCGCCAGCGCCAGCGCGTTGGCCGTCTGCCGCTCCATGCGCAGGCTCAGCGTCTCCACGCCCTGCAGCAGCAGGAACGCGGAGTGCGGGGCGATGGCTGGTCCGAGGTCGCGCAGCAACTGGACACGCAGCTTGATCGCGAACGCGCCGGGGCCGAGCGCCGGCCAGTACTGCAGGCCGTGGTAGCTGGCGTCGGGCTCGGTGAAGTCCGGGAACCGCTCGGCGTGTGCGCCGAAGTCGAAGGTTCCGCCGTCCACGACCACGCCGCCGATCGTGGTGCCGTGCCCGCCGAGGAACTTCGTCGCCGAGTGCACCACGATGTCCGCGCCGTGCTCGAGCGGACGCAGCAGGTAGGGCGTGGCGATCGTGTTGTCCACGACCAGCGGCACGCCCGCGCCGTGGGCCACGTCCGCGACCGCCCGCACGTCGAGCACGTTGTTCCGCGGGTTGCCCAGTGTTTCGGCGTAGAGCGCCTTGGTGTTGGGGCGGACGGCCGCGCGCCAGGCCTCGGCGTCGTCGGGGTCGTCGACGAAGGACACCTCGATGCCGAACTTCGGCAGGGTGTGCCGGAACAGGTTGTACGTTCCGCCGTACAGCGAGGTGGCCGAGACGATGTGGTCGCCGGCCCCGGCGAGCGTCAGGAGGGCCAGCGTCTGCGCGGCCTGTCCCGAGGACAGGGCCACCGCCGCAACTCCGCCCTCCAGGGCGGCGACGCGCTGCTCGAGGACGTCCTGGGTGGGGTTGTGGATGCGGGTGTAGATGTTCCCCGGCTCCGCCAGCGAGAAGACGTCGGCGGCGTGCTGGGTGTCCCGGAACACGAACGAGGTCGTCTGGTAGATCGGCGTGGCCCGGGCCCCGGTCGTGGGATCGGGTTCGGCACCGGCATGGACCTGCTTGGTCTCGAACGACCAGGCCGACGTGTCGGGACCGGTGGACGTCCCCTCGGGCGTGTCGGCGGCGGTGCCGGGTTCGGTGGGCTGGCTCATGATGTGCTCCTCGTGCGCAGTGCGGGCGCGGACGACCGGTGGGCGTGTGGGGTGCGGGGGCGTGCCGGATGTCCCTGTCCCCGGGGAGCAGGGCGTCGGAGAGGACCACGTGCCGACGTGGGTGTCGGTTTCTCGCGCGACACGCCGTAGTGGTGACACGTGCGTGGTCGCGGTGGCAGCGCGTCACCGGCGCCAGCCTACGACCAGGTGAGCGCGGAATGAGACGGCGTCTCAGTAGGTGGTCGATCTCTTCACACGGTGTTCATGAACGTGCCGTGCCCGGGTCGCGGCCCGCCGACCGGGCCGCCCGGCCGGCGACGGACACGGCTCCGCCCCGGCCGGGCGTCGTGCCGGCCGGGGCGGAGCCAGTGGGCTGTTCGCCCGGATTACTCGAATTGCTCGGATTGCTCGGATTGCGTCAGCCGAGGGAGGCCAGGGCCTCGTTCCAGGTGGCGGACGGACGCATGACGGCGGCGGCCTTGGCCGGGTCGGGCTGGTAGTAGCCGCCGATCTCGGCCGGCTCGCCCTGGACGGCGATCAGCTCGTCGACGATCTTCTGCTCGTTCGCGGCGAGCGTCTCGGCGAGCGGGGCGAAGGCCTTCGCCAGGTCCGCGTCGTCGCTCTGCCCGGCCAGCTCCTGCGCCCAGTACAGGGACAGGTAGAAGTGGCTGCCGCGGTTGTCGATGCCGCCGAGACGACGGCTCGGGGACTTGTCCTCGTTGAGGAAGGTCGCCGTGGCCCGGTCGAGGGCGTCGGCGAGGACCTTGGCCCTGGTGTTGCCCGTGGTCGTCGCGAACTGCTCCAGGGACGGAACCAGGGCGAAGAACTCACCGAGGGAGTCCCAGCGCAGGTAGTTCTCCTTGACCAGCTGCTGCACGTGCTTGGGCGCGGAGCCGCCCGCACCCGTCTCGAACAGGCCGCCGCCCGCCATCAGCGGGACGACCGACAGCATCTTGGCGCTGGTGCCCAGCTCCAGGATCGGGAACAGGTCGGTCAGGTAGTCGCGCAGCACGTTGCCGGTGACCGAGATGGTGTCCTCGCCGCGGCGGATGCGCTCCACCGACAGCTTGGTGGCCTCCACCGGGTTCAGGACGCGGATGTCCAGGCCCTCGGTGTCGTGCTCCGTGAGGTACTGCTCGACCTTGGCGATCAGGTTGGCGTCGTGGGCGCGGGTCTCGTCCAGCCAGAAGACGGCCGGGGCGCCGGTGGCGCGGGCGCGGGTGACGGCGAGCTTCACCCAGTCGCGGATCGGCGCGTCCTTGGTCTGGCAGGCGCGGAAGATGTCACCGGCGGAGACGGTCTGCTCCAGGACGACCTCGCCGGCCTGGTCGACCAGGCGGACGGTGCCGGTGACCGGGATCTCGAAGGTCTTGTCGTGGCTGCCGTACTCCTCGGCCTTCTGCGCCATCAGACCCACGTTCGGGACCGAGCCCATCGTGGACGGGTCGAAGGCGCCGTTGGCACGGCAGTCCTCGATCACGGCCTGGTAGACGCCGGAGTAGCTGGAGTCCGGCAGGACGGCCAGGGTGTCGGCCTCCTGGCCGTCGGGTCCCCACATGTGGCCGGAGGTGCGGATCATGGCCGGCATGGAGGCGTCCACGATGACGTCCGAGGGAACGTGCAGGTTGGTGATGCCCTTGTCGGAGTCGACCATCGCCAGCTCCGGGCCCTCGGCGAGCTCGGCGTCGAAGGACGCCTTGATCTCGGCGCCCTCGGGCAGGCCCTCGAGGCCCTTGTAGATGCCGCCCAGGCCGTCGTTCGGGCTGAGGCCGGCCGCGGCGAGCTGCTCGCCGTACTGCGCGAACGTCTTCGGGAAGAAGGCGCGCACCACGTGGCCGAAGACGATCGGGTCGGAGACCTTCATCATCGTGGCCTTCAGGTGCACGGAGAACAGCACGCCCTCCTGCTTGGCACGGGCCACCTGTGCGGTGAGGAACTCGCGCAGTGCGGCGACCCGCATCACGGAGGCGTCGACGACCTCGTCCTTCAGGACGGGGACGGACTCGCGCAGCACCGTGGTGGTGCCGTCGTCGCCGAGCAGCTCGATGCGCAGCGCACCGTCCGCGGCGATCACCGCGGACTTCTCGGTGGAGCGGAAGTCGTTCTCGCCCATGGTCGCCACGTTGGTCTTGGACTCGGCGGTCCAGGCGCCCATGCGGTGCGGGTGGGTCTTGGCGTAGTTCTTGACCGAGGCGGGGGCGCGCCGGTCGGAGTTGCCCTCGCGCAGGACCGGGTTCACGGCGGAACCCTTGATCTTGTCGTAGCGGGCGCGGACCTCGCGCTCCTCGTCGCTCTGCGGGTCGTCCGGGTAGTCCGGCAGCGCGTAGCCCTGGCCCTGCAGCTCGGCGATCGCGGCCTTGAGCTGCGGGATCGACGCCGAGATGTTCGGCAGCTTGATGATGTTGGCCGCGGGCTTCTTGGCCAGCTCACCGAGCTCGGCGAGGGCGTCCGGGATGCGCTGGTCCTCGGTGAGGTACTCCGGGAACACGGCGATGATGCGTCCGGCCAGCGAGATGTCGCGCGTCTCCACGGCGACACCGGCCTGCGCGGCGTACGCCCGGACCACCGGCAGGAAGGAATACGTCGCCAGGGCCGGGGCCTCGTCAGTGTGCGTATAGATGATGGTCGAGTCAGTCACCGGGTGCTCCGCTCCACGTCTGCAACATTGCTCGACATCAAGATATCCCGTTCGCGGTCCGGGCTCGACAGGGGTGTCGGCGGCGAGGGCGATGTGGTGCGGCCGCCCGTCGGCCGGGTTCGGCCTGCGGCTCCTTGACAGCCACACCCGGACACGCTCAAGGTTTGTCCGGACAAGCGGGGACGGACGGTGAACGGATGATGGAACGGTCCGGGGACGGAACGGTCCGGGGAAGGGCTCGCATGGTGGATACGCTCGGGGTCGCCGTCGTCGGATTCGGCTGGATGGGGCGGGTGCACACCCAGGCGTACGCGCGCGTGCCGCACCACTACCCGCAGCTCGCCCTGCGCCCTGAGCTGATCACGGTCGCCGAGGAGGTGCCGGGCCGGGCCGAGGAGGCCGCCGCGCAGTTCGGGTTCGCCGGCACGGCCCGTGACTGGCGCGAGGTGGCCGCCGATCCCCGGGTCCGGGCGGTCAGCATCACGGCCCCGAACTTCCTGCACCGCGAGATCGGTGTCGCGATGGCGGAGGCCGGGAAGCACATCTGGATCGAGAAGCCCGTCGGTCTCACCGCCGGGGACGCCCGCGCGGTGGCCGACGCCGTCGCCAAGGCCGGTGTCCGCAGCGCGGTCGGCTTCAACTACCGCAACGCGCCCGCCGTCGAGGCGGCCCGCACCCTGATCGCCTCCGGTGACATCGGCACCGTCACCCATGCCCGCATCCGCCTGTTCAGCGACTACGCCGCCCACCCCGAGTCCGCGCTGACCTGGCGCTACGAACGGGAGCGCGGCGGCAGCGGAGTCCTCGGCGACCTGGCCTCGCACGGCGCCGACCTGGCCCGCTTCCTGCTCGGCGACATCGCCTCGCTGACCGCCGACACGGCGATCTTCCTGCCGGAACGGGCCCGTCCGGCCGGTGCCACGGCCGGCCACTCCCGCGCCACCGGCGGCGAACTCGGCCCGGTGGAGAACGAGGACTACGTGAACTGCCTGCTGCGCTTCGCCTCCGGCGCACGCGGGGTGCTGGAGGCCTGCCGGGTCTCGGTCGGCGAGCAGAACAACTACGGCTTCGAGGTGCACGGCACCAGGGGCGCCGTGTTCTGGGACTTCCGCCGGATGAACGAACTCGGCGTCAGCCGCGGCACCGCGTACCAGGACCAGCCGGTGAGCACGGTCTACGTCGGTCCGGGCGACGGCGAGTTCGGCGCGTTCCAGCCGGGCGCGGCGAACGCCATGGGCTACGACGACCTCAAGGTCGTCGAGGCCTACCGGTTCCTGCGTTCCGTCGCCGAGGACGCCGAGCACGGCGCCACGCTCGCCGACGCCGTGCGCAGCGCGGCCGTACTGGACGCGATGGTGCGCTCGGCGGAGAGCGGAGCGTGGGTCAACGTACCGCCGGTGTAGGAATGTCGGTGGGCATGTTGTACGGCGTGACCACCTGGATCGGGGACGGCAGGACGGGGCCCGCGGGCGGCAGGGCGCCGTGCGCGCGCATCACGATGTGGCAGGCCTCGCGCAGGTCCTGGCGCAGGTCGTGGTGGAGCACCGCGGACAGCCGGTGCTCACGCAGCAGCCGGGTGTTGTCGTGGTCGAGGTCGTGTGCGACGAACACGGCGCACTCCCGCCCGGCGTCCTCGAAGGCACGCAGGGTCGCGATGTTGCCGCCGCCGATCGAGTAGACCGCGCGGATGTCCGGGTCGTGGTCCAGGGCGGCCCGGACGAGGTCGTACTGGGTGGTGTCCAGGCCCTGGCCCTCGGCGATCTCGACGAGGGCGCGCCCGGGGTGCCGGGCGCGCATGACAGCCCGGAAACCCATCTCGCGTTCCTCCTCGTTGCGGAAGAACCCGCTGCTGAGGCTGGTGAGCACATGGCCGGGCCGGTCCCCCAGCCACTGGCCCACCAGATACGCGGCGGTGGCGCCCGCGGCCCGGTTGTCGCTGCCGACGCAGCCGACCCGGGCGCTCGTCGGCAGGTCGGTCACCAGGGTCACCACCGGGATGCCCGCCGCGGCGAGCCGGCCGACGGCGGCGGTGATCCCGGGGACGTCCGGCGCCTTGAGGATCACGCCCTGCGAGCCGCGCCGGGCGATCCGGTCGAGGACGGCGGTCAGCTCGTCGGCGGGGCCGGTCTCGCGGAAGTGGAAGCGGGAGCGGACCACCGCCGGGTGCAGCGCGGGCAGTTCGGCCTCCAGGGCGGTGCGCACGGCGGTGGAGAACCGCTCGGGCGACTGCATCACGATGTCCACCATGAACGTGCGGCCGACCAGCCGGACCTGGGTGCGCTGCCGGTCCAGGTCGGCGATCGCGCGGCGCACCTCCTGCGCGGTGCTGTCCCGCACCCCGCCGCGGCCGTTGAGGACCCGGTCGACCGTGGCCTCGCTCAGCCCTGCCTGACGTGCGATTTCCCTGATCGGGAAGGGGTGGCCCATGCGCCGTCTCCTGAGACTTCTGAGGGGTTTTTGATGGCTGTCTGATGGTTGTTCGAAGGCTTTGTACTGACAAGAATGGCAGAGCCGAGTCCCCCGTGACCCGAAAGGACGAACATGTCCTTCTCCACCGCTCCCACCCCGGCCCAGCCGTCCGCGGAGCAGCGACCCTGGCTGTCCGAGCAGGACTGCGACCTGGACGCCTTCCGTGCCCTGGTCGAGCAGACCACGGAAGGCGCCGACTACCCGCACGCCTCGGCCGTGGAGCGGAACGTGCTGCTCTACGACGCCGACCGGCTCGCCCTCGCGGACCGCCGCGACGCGCAGGCCGAGCTGGTGCGCGCCCTCTTGGGCGGCCCCGGCATCGTGGTCGTCCGAGGTGCCTTCCCCGACCCGGCGGTCGTGGACCGGGCCACCGCCGTGTTCGACGCCCTGATCGCCGAGCAGCGCGCCACGGGCGCCACCGCCGGCGACCACTTCGCCGAGCCGGGCGCCAACGACCGGGTGTGGAACGCCCTGGAGAAGACCGCCCTCCACGACCCGCAGGCCTTCGCGGACTACTACGCCAACGACGTGATCGCCCTGGTCTCCTCGGCCTGGCTCGGCCCCGGCTACCAGGTCACCTCCCAGATCAACGTGGTCAACCCGGGCGGCGCCGCCCAGACCGTGCACCGCGACTACCACCTGGGCTTCCTCTCCAACGGGGTCGCCGCCGCCTACCCGGCGCATGTGCACCGCCTCTCCCCCGTGCTCACCCTCCAGGGCGCGGTCGCGCACTGCGACATGCCCGTCGAGTCCGGTCCCACGCTGTATCTGCCGCACTCGCAGAAGTACGGGCCCGGCTACCTCGCCTGGCGGCTCCCCGAGTTCCAGGCGTACTTCGAGGAGCACCACGTGCAACTGCCGCTCGCCAAGGGCGACGCGGTCTTCTTCAACCCGGCGCTGTTCCACGCCGCCGGCGCCAACCACTCGGCGGACATCCGGCGCATGGCCAACCTGCTCCAGGTGTCCTCCGCGTTCGGGCGGGCCATGGAGACGGTGGACCGCGAGGCCGTGACCGGAGCCGTCTACCCGGCGCTGCTCAAGGGCCGGGCGGAGGGCGCCGGCGAGCAGTGGCAGGAGAACGTGATCGCGGCGAGCGCCGAGGGTTACCCCTTCCCCACCAACCTCGACAACGACCCGCCGGTCGACGGTCTGGCCCCGCCCTCGCAGGCCGACCTCGTGCGGCGGGCGCTGCGCGAGGAATGGACCGCGCGGACCCTGCGGGACGCGCTGCGGGCCGCCGCCAAACGGCGCGACAGCTGAAAGGACCGGACCCCAGGAGCACCGTCATGGGACTTCTCGACGACAAGGTCGTCCTCGTCAACGGCGGCAGTCAGGGCGTCGGCGCCGCCGTCGCGCGGGCCGCCGTCCGCGAGGGGGCGGCCGTGGCCGTCACCGGGCGCCGTACCGAGCCCGGTGAGGCCCTGGTGGCGGAGCTGACGGCCGCGGGCGGCGAGGCGATGTTCGTCCGCGCCGATCTGGCGGACGCCGAGCAGGCGAAGGGATCCGTCACCCGGGTGGTGCGGGCCCACGGCCGGGTCGACTGCCTGGTCAACTCGGCGGGGCTGACCGCGCGCGGCACGCTGCTGGACACCACGCCGGAGCTGTTCGACCAGCACGTCGCGATCAACCTCAAGGCACCGTTCTTCGCCATGCAGGCCGCCGTGGCGGACATGGTGCGGCGCGAGGCGCCCGGCACGATCGTCAACATCATCACGTCGTCGGCGCACGGCGGGCAGCCCTTCCTGGCACCCTATGTCGCCGCCAAGGCCGGGCTCGTGGGCCTGACGCGGAACGCCGCCCACGCCCACCGCTGGGACCGGATCCGGATCAACGGCCTGAACATCGGCTGGACGGCGACCGAGGGCGAGGACGCCACCCAGCGCACCTTCCACGCCGCCGGGGACGACTGGCGCGAGCGGGCCGCCGCCCGGCTGCCGATGGGCCGGCTGGGCCGACCGGACGAGATCGCCGACTTCGTGGTCCTCCTGCTGTCCGACCGCTCCGGGGTGGTCACCGGCTCCGTGATCGACTGGGACCAGAACGTCCTCGGCGGCCTCGACTGACCTCCCCGCTCTGCCGCAGTCCGCTCGTACGCACCCCGCACACCCGCATCCCCGCGTCCCCGCATTCAAGGAGCACCACCCCATGCGCATCGGAATCCTCGGCCTCGGCCGCATCGGCGCCTTCCACGCCGAGACCCTCTCCGGGCTCGACGCCGTCGAGTCGCTCGTCGTCTCCGACCCGTTCGCGGACGCCGCGAAGGCCGCCGCGGACCGGTTCGGCGCCGAGGTCGCCGACTCCCCCGAGGCCGTGCTCGCGGCCGGGGTGGACGGCGTGGTGGTCGCCGCGGCGACCGACGCCCACCCGGGGCTGATCCTCGCCTGTGTGGATGCGGGCGTGCCCGTGTTCTGCGAGAAGCCCGTGGCCGGCACGATGGCCGAGGGCGTACGGGTGCTGAAGGCGGTCGAGGGCCGGGACGTGCCGATCCAGATCGGCTACAACCGCCGTTTCGACGCCGCCTTCGTCGCCGCGCGGGCCGCCGTGCACGGCGGCGAACTCGGCACGCTGCACACCGTGCGCTCCACCACGCTGGACCCGGCGCCACCGCCGGCCGCGTACATCGCCGCCTCCGGCGGCATCTTCCGTGACTGCTCCGTGCACGACTTCGACATCATCCGCTGGGTGACCGGCCGTGAGGTGACCGAGGTGTACGCGGTGGGCGGCAACCGGGGTGCCGACTACATCAAGGAGGCGGGCGACGCCGACACCACCGGCGCGATCCTCACCCTGGACGACGGCACCATCGCGGTGGTGTCCAACAGCCGCCACAATGCCCGTGGTTACGACGTCCGCATGGAGATCCACGGCTTCAAGGACTCCATCGCGGTCGGCCTGGAGGACAAGCTGCCGCTCCGGTCGGTGGAGCCGGGCGTGACGTTCCCCGCCGGCACCCCGCACGACTTCTTCATGGACCGCTTCACCGCGGCCTACCGGGCCGAACTGACCGCGTTCACCGAGGTGGTGGCCGGGTCCCGCCCCTCTCCGTGCACGATCGAGGACGCGCTGGAGGCGGGCTGGATCGCGGAGGCGTGCACCCTCTCGCTGCACGAGCACCGGCCCGTCACCCTCGAGGAGGTGCGTCAGGCATGAGCGTGGGGGCCGGCCTTGCGAAGGACGGCCCCCACCCACGCGTCATGTCGTCTCACCGGTACAGCGGGGGCTTCTCCGCCAGTTCGACCGCGACCCGGCCGCCTTCCTCCAGGGCCCGGACGCCGGCCTCGCAGACGGCGGCCGCCGCGTAGCCGTCCCAGGTGCTGGGGCCGGTGACCTCGCCCCGGCGGGTGGTGTCCACCCAGGCCTGGACCTCGTCGTCGTAGGCCTGGGCGAAGCGTTCGGCCCAGTCCTGGGCGATGGTGCCGCCCCAGCGGCCGGCCATGTTGGTGACCAGGTCGTGGCCGTCGCCGATGCGGGCGGTGCCGCGTTCGCAGACCACCTCGGCCTGGACCTGGTAGCCGAAGCCGCAGTTGACGAAGATCTCGACGTCACTGAGCGCGCCGCCGTCGGTCTCCAGGACGACGAACTGCGGGTCGCGCAGTCCGTCCGGGGCGCCGGCGGAGGGGGTGGGACGCAGCACCGTGACCGCGGTGATCTCGTGGCCCAGCAGCCAGCGGGTGGCGTCCACCTCGTGTGCCACGGAGTCGCTGATCAGCATGGAGCTGGTGAAGAACGGCGGGCTGGCCACGTTGCGGTGCCGGTTGTGGAGCATCAGCGGGCGGCCCAGCTGCCCGCTCTCCAGCAGGGCTTTGAGGCGGACGTACTCGGCGTCGTAGCGGCGCATGAAGCCGACCTGGACACGGCGGTGGCCGAGTGCCTGTTCGGCTTCCATGACGCGCAGCGCGGAGGCCGCGTCGGGGGTGAGGGGTTTCTCGCACAGCACGGGCAGGTCGTGCTCGAACGCGGTGAGCAGGGCCGCCTCGTGGGCCGGCCCCGGTGAGGCGATGAGGACGGCGTCGACGTCGGCCGCCGCCATCGCGGCAGCCGGGTCGGTGTGGGCGGTGCAGCCGTCGACGCCGGCGGCCACCGCCTTGGCCCGTTCCGCGTCGGTGTCGACGACGGCGGTGACCCGCGCGCCGCTGATGACCCGGTCGATGCGGCGCACATGGTCCGCGCCCATGCGGCCCGTGCCGATGACGGCGATTCCCAGGGGTTCCTGCCGGTTCATGTCGTCGCCTCCCCTTTCCGGGTGGTCGGGTGTTTCCGGGTGGTCGGGCTCCTCGCCGTCAGGCGCCGCAGGAGCGGAGGAACTTGCGGGTGCGGACCGCGATCGGCAGCGGCTTGTCCGGTTCGCAGGGGTACATGTCCTGCTCGACGATCGCGAACAGGTCCACGCCCAGTTTCTGGGCGGCCGTGAGGACCGGGCCCAGCTCCGGTACGCCGGCGGGCGGTTCGCACATCACGCCGCGCTGCACGGCGGGGCCGAACGGGATCTCGTTCTCGACCACGTCGGCGAGGATCTCCGGGTCGACCTGCTTGAGGTGCAGATAGCCGATGCGTTCGCCGTAGGTCTCGATCAGCTTGACGCTGTCGCCGCCGCAGTAGGCGTAGTGGCCGGTGTCGAGGCAGAGGTTGACCAGGGAGGAATCGGTGGAGTCGAGGAAGCGCTCGACGTGTTCCTCGGTGTCGATGTGGGTGTCGGCGTGCGGGTGGACCACGATGTCGAGACCGTAGGTGTCCCGCACCTCCCGGGCGAGGCGTTCCATGCCCCGGGTGAGGTGGCCCCACTGCTCGGTGGTGAGCTCCGGGGCCTCCAGGATCTCGGCGGTCCTGTCGTCGCGCCAGAAGGACGGGATGACGACGAGGTGCTTGGCGTCCATGGCCTGGGTGAGGGAGGCGACCCGGCCGACCTGTTCCCAGGTGGACTCCCACTCGGAGGGGCCACGGTGCAGTCCGCAGAAGATGGTGCCGGCGGAGACCTTGAGGTCCCGCTTCTTCACCTCGTCGGTGAGGCGGGCGGGGTCGGTCGGGAGGTACCCGTAGGGGCCGAGTTCGATCCAGGAGTAGCCGGCCTCGGCGACCTCGTCGAGGAAGCGCTGCCAGGGCACCTGCTGCGGGTCGTCGGGGAACCAGACGCCCCAGGAGTCGGGGGCGGAGCCCACCCGGATGCGGTCGAGCGCGACTGCCATGTCAGGACTTTCCTTCCGGGGATGCCGCTGCGGGGGTCTGGAGGTCTTCCGCCTCGGGGAGCTCCTCCACGTCGACGCCTCGTACCTGCGCCAGTTCGTGCTTGAGGGCGGCGAGTTCGGTGCCGCCGGCCATGTGGTTGGTGAGTTCCTCGAGGGTGACGTCGCTGCGGGAGGCGGAGAGTTCCACGGTGCCCAGGCGCAGGACGCTGAAGTGGTCGCCGACCATGTAGGCGTGGTGCGGGTTGTGGGTGATGAAGATGACGCCGAGGCCGCGGTCGCGGGCGGCGGCGATGTACTTCAGCACCACACCGGACTGTTTGACGCCGAGCGCGGCGGTGGGCTCGTCGAGGATGAGGACGCGGGCGCCGAAGTAGACGGCACGGGCGATGGCCACGCACTGGCGCTGGCCGCCGGAGAGGGTGCCGATGGGCTGCTCCAGGTCGTCCAGGACGATGCCCATGTTGCGCAGTTCCTCGTCCGCGGTCCTCTTCATCCGGTCGATGTCGAGGCGGCGCAGGGGCCAGGGGCCCTTGGTCATCTCGGAACCGAGGAAGAAGTTGCGCCACACCGGCATCAGCGGGACGACGGCGAGGTCCTGGTAGACGGTGGCGATGCCCTGGTCGAGGGCCTCGCGCGGGGTGGAGAAGCGTACCGGGGCGCCGTCGACGAGGAACTCGCCCTCGGTGTGCTGGTGCAGTCCGGAGACGATCTTGATGAGGGTGGACTTGCCGGCGCCGTTGTCCCCGAGGACGCAGGTCACCTTGCCGGGGTGGACGGCCAGGTCGACACCGTGCAGGGCGCGGATGTTGCCGTAGGACTTGCCGGCGCCGCGGAGTTCGACCAGGGGGTGCTCCCCGTCCGGGGCGGTGTCCTTGAGGACGGCACCGTGGGTGCCGGTCGTGTCGTCGGTCATCGCTGTCACCTCCGGGTCGCCGTGCGCTGGACCCACAGATTGATGAGGACGGCGCCGAGGAGCATGACGCCGAGGAAGGCCTTGAACCAGTCGGGGTTCCAGCCGGCGTAGACGATGCCCTGCTGCACCATGCCGAACATGAAGGCGCCGAAGACCGGGCCGATCGCGGAGCCGTAGCCGCCGGTCAGCAGGCAGCCGCCGATCACCGCGGCGGCGATGTAGATGAGCTCCTGGCCCACGCCCTCGCCGGACTGCACGGTGTTGAAGGAGAACAGCTGGTGCATGCCGACGAACCAGGCGCCGAAGCCGACCAGCATGAACAGGGAGATCTTGGTGAACGTCACCGGCACGCCCACGGCGCGGGCGCTCTCCTTGTTGCCGCCGACCGCGAAGATCCAGTTGCCGTACTTGGTGCGGAGCAGCACCCAGGAGGCGAGGACGGCGAAGACCAGCCACCACACGACGGTGATCTTCACCTGGATGCCGCCGACCTCGAAGCTCGAGGCGAAGAGGGCCTTGGCCTGGTCGAAGCCGTCCATGTCGCTGATGTCGTCGGTCGCGACGTTCCCGGTGACCAGCTTGGTCACCGCCAGGTTGACGCCCTGGAGGATCAGGAAGGTGCCCAGGGTGACCAGGAAGCTCGGCAGGCCCGTCTTGACGAGGAACCAGCCGTTGAACATGCCGACCGCGAGGGACACCACGAGGGCGACGACCACGCCCACCCAGATGTTCATGGTCAGCTGGTAGCTGAGCATGCTCGCGGTGAGCGCCGAGGTGATCACCGCGACACCGGCCGACAGGTCGAACTCGCCGCCGATCATCAGCAGCGCCACCGGCAGCGCCATGATGCCGATGGTCGACGACTGGTACAGGATGTTCGCCATCGAGCTGCCGTCGCGCATCGGCGGGGCGGTGAAGAGGAAGAAGACCAGGACGGCGACGGCGCCGAGGAAGACGCCGACCTCGGGCCGGGCGAGCAGGCGCAGCGCCAGCGGGCGTCGCACCGTCCGCCCGTCGGTCTCCTTCGGGCCGGAGGCCGGCGGTGGGGTCACCGCCGGCTCAGCCTGTCGGGTCATGCTCATCACCGAGTGCCCTTCGCGGCGTACTCGGAGACCGCGTCGACGTTGGACTTCTCGACGAACGCCGGGCCGGTCAGCACCGGCTGCTCACCGCCGCCGCTGTAGTTGCCGTTGTTCTCGTAGAGCCACAGGCCGTCGATGGCGAGGTAGCCCTGGAGGTAGGGCTGCTGGTCCACGGCGAACTCGATGTCGCCGGCCTGGATCGCCTTGGTCAGGTCCTTGTTGAGGTCGAAGGTGGCGACCTTCGCCTTGCTGCCGGCGTCGCCCACCGACTGCACCGCGGTCGGCGCGAACGGGGCGCCGAGGGTGGCGACGTAGTCGATGGCGGAGTCCTGCTTGAGCTTGGCGGTGATCGTCGACTTCACCGACGGCATGTCGGTGCCGTTGACGTTGAGGATCTGGGTCTTGCCCTCGAAGGTCTTCTTCAGGCCGTCGCAGCGCTGGGTCAGGCCGACGTTGCCCTGCTCGTGGACGACGCAGACGGTGTTCTTCGCGCCCACCTCGTTCAGCTTCTTGCCGAAGGCCTCACCCGCGACGGACTCGTCCTGGCCGAAGAACTCGAGCAGGCCGAGGTCCTTCCAGTCGCTCAGGCCGGAGTTGAGGCCGACGACAGGTATGCCGGCCTTCGTCGCCTTGGCTATGACGCTCTTGAGCGCGTCCGGCTTGGCGAGGGTGACGGCGATGCCGTCGACCTTCTGGTCGATCGCGTTCTGCACCAGGTTGGCCTGGTTGCCCGCGTTCGGGTCGGCGGAGTAGACGAGCTTGACGTTGTCCTTGGCGGCGGCGGCCTCGGCGCCCTTGCGGACGATGTCCCAGAAGGTGTCACCGGGCGCCTGGTGCGTGACGAGGGCGACCGTCATGCGGGGCGTGCTCGCCTTGCCCGCCGAGGAGGCGTCCGCGCCTTCCTCGGACTTCTTGCCGCCGGAACCGCTGGAGCAGCCCGCGAGGGTCAGGGCAGCCGCCGCGGCCACCGCGACGAACGGCGCGATTCTGCGGGGGTGGTTGTGAGAAGAGCGGTCCATCTTTGCCTGCACCTCGCTGGGCTACGCGGAAAAAGGGCGGGTTCCGAGGATCCTCCCCGGAGCCTCGGACGTCCGGTCTGTCGTGCGAAACGGCTGTCGTGCTGGGACGGGATCAAATCCCCTGACGCGCACTCTGTCAATACTTTGTTAAGACATCATTTCACTAGCTAGTCCGAATGTAAGTACAAACTATTGACAGCGTCGCCCTCCGCGACCTACACCTGAGAGGCGGCAGGTCCCTGGCTTCCACGTCCCCACCGTCGCAGGGCGCCAGAGGACCCGCATCCCCAGCAGTTCGAGGAGCTTCGCTCGATGACCGACTCAGACGCACCACAGTATTTCGACCTGATCACCATGGGCCGCATCGGGGTCGACCTTTACCCACTGGAGACCGGCGTTCCGTCGGCGAAGGTCGAAACGTTCGGAAAGTTCCTCGGTGTTCCGGTCGCGAACGTCGCGGTGGCCGCCGCCCGCCTCGGCCGTGCCACGGCGGTGACCACCCGCACGGGAGAGGACCCCTTCGGCGCCCGTCTGCACGAGGTGCCCGAGGAGTTCGGCGTCGACGGCCTCCTCGCGCGGGCCGTGCCACCGGGCGACGCGAGCCTGCCGAGCCAGTCCTGAACGGAGTCCTTCCCTTGAATCTCAGCATCTGTGACCTCACCGCGGTCCGGGCCCGGAATCCGGAGGCCGTCGCCGAGGCGGCGGCCCGCCGGGCGCGCCGTCCGTTGATCGGCGACAGCGGGCGGCTGATGATCGTGGCCGCCGACCACCCCGCGCGGGGCGCGCTCGGCATCGGCGACCGGCGGCTGGCCATGGCCGACCGCGCCGATCTGCTGGAACGTCTCTGCGTCGCCCTGTCCCGGCCCGGTGTCGACGGGGTGCTGGCCACCGCCGACGTCCTGGAGGACCTGCTGCTGCTCGGCGCGCTGGAGAACAAGGTCGTCATGGGGTCGATGAACCGCGGCGGGCTGGCCGGCTCGGCCTTCGAGATGGACGACCGCTTCACCGGCCACCGCCCCGAGGACATCGAGCGGTTCGGCTTCGACGCGGGCAAGCTGCTGGTCCGCATCGACTACGACGACCCGGGCTCCCTGACCACCCTGGAGTCCACCGCCCGCGCGATCGACGCCATGGCCGAACGCCGTCTCCCGGTGTTCGTGGAGCCGTTCATCTCGCGCCGGGTCGACGGCAGGGTCCGCAACGACCTGTCGGCCGAGGCCGTCATCCGGTCCATCACCATCGCCTCCGGCCTCGGCGGCACCTCCGCCTACACCTGGCTGAAACTCCCCGTCACCGAGAACGCCGACGACATGGCGGAGGTCCTGCGGAGCTCCACCCTGCCCGTCGTCCTGCTCGGCGGCGAGGTCGGCGACCAGGAAGCCGCGTACGAGCGGTGGGGCAAGGCGCTGAGACTGCCCTCCGTACAGGGCATGGTCGTCGGCCGCTCGCTGCTCTACCCGGCGAGCGGCACCGTGGAGTCGGCGGTGGACACGGCCGTCGGCCTGTTGTGAGAAGCCCGTTCCCAGACGGAGGCATGCCATGAGGTACCACCTTCCCGCGGGCGGGGCCCACACCGGCCCCCACGTCGTCGACGTGACCCCGGAGACCGCCGGCTGGGGATACTCCAGCCTGCGCGTGCTGGAACTGCCGCCCGGCGGCAGCCACACCTTCGACACCGGCGACAGCGAGTGGATCGTGCTGCCGCTGAGCGGCGGCTGCACGGTCACCGCGGACGACGAGTTCGGCCACGACACCTTCGAACTCACCGGCCGCACCGGCGTGTTCGACGGCGTCACCGACTTCGCCTACGTTCCGCGCGACGCCCGCGCGAGCGTGACCTCCACCGCCGGCGGCCGGTTCGCGCTCACCGGCGCCCGCTGCACCCGCCGCCTGCCCGCCCGTTACGGGCCGGCCTCGGACGTCCCCGTGGAGCTGCGCGGCACCGGGAACTGCTCCCGGCAGGTCAACAACTTCGGCGCGGCGGGCGTGTTCGAGTGCGACAAGCTGATCGCGGTGGAGGTCCTCACGCCGGGCGGCAACTGGTCGTCCTTCCCGCCGCACAAGCACGACGAGCACCGGCCGGGCGAGGAGTCCGTGCTGGAGGAGATCTACTACTTCGAGTTCGCCGGCCACGACGGCACCCCCGGCCTCGGCTACCAGCGGGTCTCCCCCTCCGGTCCGGGCCGGGAGACGGACGTGCTGGCGGAGGTGCGCGACGGCGACGTCGTCCTCATCCCGGACGGCTGGCACGGGCCGTCCATGGCCGTGCCCGGCCACCACATGTACTACCTCAACGTCATGGCCGGACCGGAAGCCGAACGGGCCTGGCTGATCTGCGACCACCCCGACCACGCCTGGATCCGCGACACCTGGCCGGACCAGCCGGTCGACCCCCGTCTCCCCCTCTACACCGCCCCGGAGAGGTCCGCATGAGCGCCGCCACCCGCCGACTGACCACCGCCCAGGCCCTGGTGCGGTTCCTGTCCGCCCAGTACACCGAGCGGGACGGCGTGCGCCGCCGGCTGATCGCGGGCACCTGGGGCATCTTCGGCCACGGCAACGTGGCGGGCGTCGGGCAGGCACTCGTCGAGTCCGCCGACGTCATGCCGTACCACCAGGGCCGCAACGAGCAGGCCATGGTGCACGCGGCCGTCGCCCACGCCCGCCAGCTCAACCGGCTCTCGGCGCAGGCGGTGACGACGTCCATCGGCCCCGGCGCCACCAACCTGGTCACCGGCGCCGCCCTCGCCACCGTCAACCGCCTGCCGGTCCTCCTGCTCCCCGGCGACTACTTCGCCTCGCGCGCCGCCGACCCGCTGCTCCAGCAGCTGGAGCACCCGGCCGAGGCCGACGTCTCCGTCAACGACACCCTGCGCCCCGTCTCCCGCCACTTCGACCGGATCACCCGCCCCGAGGCGCTGATCGCCTCCGCGCTGAACGCGATGCGGGTGCTCGCCGACCCGGCCGAGACCGGCGCCGTCACCCTCGCGCTGCCGCAGGACGTGCAGGCCGAGGCGTACGACTGGCCGGAGGAGTTCTTCGCCGACCGTGTCTGGCCCGTACGGCGTCCGGCGCCCGACCCGGCCGAGCTGGCGGCGGCCGTGGCAGCCGTACGGGCCGCCCGGCGCCCGCTGATCGTCGCGGGCGGCGGCATCCACCACAGCGAGGCCGAGGCCGCGCTCAAGGCCCTCGTCGACGCCACCGGCATCCCGGTCGCCTCCACCCAGGCCGGCAAGGGCTCCCTGCGCCACGACCACCCGGCCGACCTCGGCGGCATCGGCCACACCGGCACCGCGGTGAGCGACGACCTCGCCCGCACCGCCGATCTGGTGATCGGCGTCGGCACCCGTTACACCGACTTCACCACCGCCTCCGGCACCCTCTTCCGCCACCCGGACGTCCGCTTCCTCAACCTCAACATCACCGGCTTCGACGCCCACAAACTGGCGGCGCGCACCCTGGTCTGCGACGCGCGCACCGGTCTCGAGCAACTGGCCGGGGCGCTGACCGGGCACCGCGTGGACGCGGCGTACGAGGCGGAGTACCGCGCCGGCAAGGAGCGCTGGGAGCAGGTCGTCGAGACGGCCTACCGCGCCGACGACGAGAACGCCGTACCGACCCAGACCCAGGTGCTCGGCGCGCTCGACGCGGTCGTGGGCGACACGGACGTGGTGATCAACGCGGCCGGTTCGCTCCCCGGCGACCTGCACAAGCTGTGGCGTGCGCGCAGCCCGCGCCAGTACCACCTGGAGTACGGCTACTCCTGCATGGGCTACGAGATCCCGGCCGCCCTCGGCGTCCAGCAGGCCGCGCCCGGCACCCCGGTCTGGGCGCTGGTCGGCGACGGCACGTACCTGATGATGCCGACGGAGATCGTCACGGCCGTCCAGGAGCGGCTGCCCGTCAAGATGGTCCTGATCCAGAACCACGGATACGCCTCCATCGGAGGCCTGTCCGAGGAGACCGGCGGCGAACGCTTCGGCACCGCCTACCGCTACCGGGCCGAGGACGGCACCTTCACCGGCGCCCCGCTGCCCGTCGACCTCGCCGCGAACGCCGCCAGCCTGGGCATGGACGTGCTGCGCGCCAAGACGGTGCGGGAGCTGCGGGACGCCCTGGCCCGGGCCCGTACCGCCGACCGTCCGACGTGCGTGTACGTCGAGACGGACCCGGCCCCCACCGCTCCCCCGGCCGAGGCCTGGTGGGACGTGCCGGTGGCCGAGGTCGCCTCCCGCGAGGCCGCCGTCCGGGCCCGCGAACGGTACGACGCCCGGGTCGCCGAACGCCGCCGCCACCTCTGATCAGTCCCCGACCCCGACCGCGCCCTCGACAAGGAGGTACGCCCATGGCGAAGACCGGTGACCGGACCCGTGCCGTGACCGAATCCGCGCTCAGCACACTGGACTTCGCCCTGGACCGGGGCAGCCCGGTGCCGCTGTACCACCAGCTCGCCCAGCAGCTGGAGGCGGCGATCGCACGCGGCGTCCTCGCCCCGGGCGACCTCCTGGGCAACGAGGTCGACCTCTCCGCACGCCTCGGTCTGTCCCGCCCCACCGTCCGCCAGGCCATCCAGTCCCTCGTCGACAAGGGGCTCCTGGTCCGGCGGCGCGGGGTGGGCACCCAGGTGGTGCACAGCCAGGTCAGACGGCCGCTGCAACTGAGCAGTCTCTACGACGACCTGGAGGCGGCGGGACAGGGGCCGACCACACAGGTCGTACGCCACGAGACGGTCCCGGCGCCCGCCGAGGCGGCCGCCGCGCTCGGTCTTGCCGAGGGCGGCGAGGTCGTCCTGCTGGAACGCCTGCGCCGCACCCACGGCCAGCCGGTCGCCCTGCTGTGCAACTACCTCCCGCCGGAACTGCTGGACCTGGACGACGCCCGCCTGGAGTCGACCGGCCTGTACCGCATGATGCGCTCGGCCGGCATCACCCTGCACAGCGCCCGCCAGACCGTCGGCGCCCGCTCGGCCACGGCCTCGGAGGCCTCCCGCCTGGACGAGAGGGAGGGCGCCGCCCTGCTCACCATGCAGCGCACGGCCTACGACGACACGGGCCGCACGGTGGAGTACGCCACACACATCTACCGCGCCTCGCGGTACTCCTTCGACTTCCAGCTCCTGGTCAGGTCCTGAGGCTCGTGCTGAAGGGCGTGACCGGGCGCCGGAGGCGCTCACCGTCCACGGTGAGGTCGACCGCCTCGTTGAAGAAGGCCAGCCGCCCCCTGATCGCGGCCACGGCGGGCAGCGGCTCGGAGTAGCTCCACACGATGTCCGGCGGTACGGCGCCCCCGCCGCGCCAGGACCAGTACCGGTCGGCCGTGCCCTTGTACGGGCAGTCGGTGCTGTGGTCCGTGGCCTCGAAGAGGTCCAGGCGGACGTCCTGGCGCGGCAGGTAGTACCGGGTCGGCAGGGAGGTCTCGAACAGCAGGACCGGGGACCGGGTGTCGGCGACGACCGTGCCGTCGATCCCGACCCGGACGTGGCGACTGCTCGGCACGGCGTCCACCCGGGTGTGCGGGTCGCGGGGGTGGACGAAGATCTCCTCGTCCTCCTCGTACCAGTGGTCGAGGCCCGTGCCGGTGCGCCGGAACCACTCGAAGGCGAGGTGGCCGGCCAGGTCCTCCGCGGGGAACGTCCAGGCCGCGTTCGGTCGCACCCCGCCGCCCGCCTCAAGGTCGTAGAAGACCGCCGAGCCGGTGTGCTCGCCCGTGGGCGGGTCCTGTGCGGGGCGGAGGAGGTCCGTGCGCACCTCCTCACGGGGGAAGGCGTACCGCGGGACGGGCAGCCGGGGCTCCCAGACGAGGAGCGGGTGGCGGCTGTCGACGACGGTGGCACCGCCCGCGGTACCGCGCACCCAGCGCTCACTGGGCTCCCACAGCAGGCCTTCCGGGGTCGCACGGATGGTACGGGCGGCGGGGTGGGTGGTCATGGCCGACGCTCCCTCCGGGTGTCCGGGTGTCCCTTCCACGGTCCCACCGCCCCACCCGGACGTCCCGGCACACCCCCTCCAGCCGGGTCCGCTGCCCCGCCGTCAGGTTCTCCTCCCGCTGGGACCGGGATCCTTCGAGGATCGCGGTCAGTCCCTACGCCTGCATGATCCGGTCGCGCAACCAGGAGTCGATGCCGCTGAGCGCCGCCCTGGCCATTGCCGTGGGGTGGCCCGTGAAGCCGTGGGGTGCGTCGGGGTAGACCCGGAGCTCGACGTCATTGCCGGCCGCTGACAACCGACCTGCCAGCGCCAGGTTGTCCTCCAGCAGGACATCTGCGCTTCCGACGACCAGCAGCGTTGGGGGAAGCCCGCCAAGGACACCGTAGAGGGGAGAGATGTCGGGAACGGTGCGGTCTTCCACATGACCGGCGTACGCCTGGATGAAGTATTCGTCCGCGATGCGGCGACCGGCCGGGGTTCGTGCGCTCAGGTCGTAGGTCCCGAATTGGAGCGCCGCTCCGGTGAACCGGCCGACGGCACCTCTGTCCCTCAGCCGGAGCAGGGTCGCCAAGGCGAGTGTGGCTCCCGCGGAGCTCCCGCCGATCGCGAGTCGGGACGTTCCGAAGCGGGCACCGGCTTCTTCGACGAGCCAGAGTGCCGCCGCTTCACAGTCGTCGGGTGCAGCCGGCCAGGGATGCTCAGGGGCCAGCCGGTAGTCGACGCTGACAACGGCGAGGTGCAGGGCGTCTGCGATCTCGCGGTTGCGTTCGTCTCCTCGCGCTGCGGAGTCCATGTAGAAGCCGCCGCCGTGTATGTCCAAGTAGACGCCCCGCGGCGGACCGTCGGCGGGAGTGAAGATCCTGACAGGGACGCCCGCTTCCGCGACTTCGACAGTCTCTTCGACGGCAGGCGGATCGGCGGCATGAGGAGCAGACCTCTTCGCTCGCGCCTCCTTGAGCTCCTCCAGTGTGCTGGGGCCACGGCCTGCCGCCCTCGACTTGTAGAAGTCACGAGCTTCATCCACCTGCTCCGCGGGCACGTCAGCGAACAGTGCGTCCAGCGCGAATCGCACGCGCCCTCCTCATCACCCGGACCTCAACCCCACGCTATCGCCGACCTGTGGCGCGAGTCCCCCGCCGCGATGTGGCCAGAAGCCGACAGCACAGGGCTCGCGGCATCCGACATCCCGCCTGACGGAACGTCATCCTGAGCCGCGGCTCCCCGCTTGTCCACAGCCGCCCCCGCATCTCCTCGCGCGGACTCATCGCGGTCAGGCGTTCCGGCTGTTCCGAAGTCCACTGTCCCGGCCCGGATCCCGGTCGTAGCACCCACACGGCGCCGCCACGCACGTCCGTGACGATTCCGCACCGACCGGCGTTCTCGTCATGAATCAAGTCGCCCACCCAGGGGGTTCGCTCGCCGTCATCCGAGTTCCTCCCCGTGCGGCACTGCCCACACCCGCCTGCCCCCGGGCAGCGCATCGGTGCCCCAGTCATCCGCCAGTAATCCCACGAGCACGAGACCACGCGCGCTCTCGTCCTCTTCACACGGCTCTCGGGGTTCTGGGCAAGCCAGGGCCTCGAACGGCATCTGCCGATCCCTCGGCTTCCGGTTCCTCACCGAGCAGGACGTGACCTTCGCGGACCGAGTGCCGCGAAGCAACCACCGGGGCATCGCCCCCCGCACCGACCTGACGCCGGTATGACATCGCGAATCACACGGCCGGGCGACACGTACTGCCGACGGTTCGGAGAACTCTGCCGAACCGTTCAACCGATCTTGATGAACCATGCTTGTGAGGAAGCGTGTGACGACTGCCCTCGAAACAATCAAGGGCCCCTCCCCACCGAAGTGAGGAAAGTCCCTGACCTGGGCTCGACACCCGTCCTGCGCCGTCGGGACGACAGGATGTGAACCTGCGACCCCTTGACCCCCAGGAGTGCGGGCTACCGGGATCATCCGGATGAACCGGCTGTTCCAAGGGCAGATGCCGTGTGCTTCGCGGTGTGGAGTTCGGCATCGGGCATGCCGTTCGGTCCCCAACTGGTCCCCAGAACGCAGACCGGGCCCCATCAGGACAGCGCGCGGGACTGCCGGTGCTGCCGTTCCCGTGGAAGCCCGGCGATGACGGCGCCCCGGTGCGGTACGTCGCGGAGCATGGCGGGGGTCAGGGTCCGGGTGGGCATGTTGCGCCGGCTGGGGTGGTGTCCACCGACCAGGTGCACGTGCCGTTCACTGCTTGCGTCGGTGAGAAGGGCTTCGGCGCCGTGCCCGAAGGCCGGGCGGGGGCGGGGCAGCTGCCGGCCCGTGCTTGTGAGCACGGGCTGCAGTGCCTGGCAGGCTCGCACGAGCCGGCCCCGATAAAATGGGTGAGTCGGGACCGCCCGCTTCGCAGCGGGGCACGGAGCTGTCCACCCCGCTCAACGCCGGGGTGGCCGACCGATCTGGAAGGGCGCCATCATGGCCGAACAGATCACCTGCCGCAGAGTTCACGAGGAGACCGCGCCGAAGAACGGCAAGCGCGTGCTGGTCGACCGGGTGTGGCCCCGCGGCATGCGCAAGGAGGACGCGCATCTGGACGAGTGGCTGCGTGATGTCGCGCCTTCCAGCAAGCTGCGCAAGTGGTACGGCCACGAGCCCAGCCGCTTCACCGAATTCCGACGCCGCTATCTGGCGGAGCTGCGCGACGCCGGGCACCGTGAGGCGGCCGAACATCTGCGTGACCTTGCGGCGCACGACAGACTCATGCTGCTGACCGCCACCAAGGACGTGGACCACAGCCAGGCCGCCGTTCTCGCCGAGTGGCTGACCAGAAGCCGGTGACCGGCAGTGAGGCGCTGGCGGGGTGGCGGTCACCGGTCCAGGCGAACTCGCGCTTCCCAGGGTGCGATCGGTAGGGGTCGGCGGTCTCCTCCGTATCGCGCCAGGCGTCTTGCGCCGTCCGTGGATGTGAAGAGGGGTGGCAATGCGAACGAACATCATCCGGCACGAGAACATGATGGTGAGCTACGACGTGGTCAGCGGCTGGAGTGTTGTCGAGGCCGACGGTGAGGTGGACGCCCACACTGCCCCCATGCTCCGGGAAGGAGTGCTCAAGCTCCTTGATGAGGGACACCGCCACTTCGTTCTGGACCTGGGCTTCGTCACCTTCATGGATTCGATGGGGCTGGGCGTGATCGTGGCGATCACCAAACGCATCCGTGAACACGAGGGTTCGTTGCGTATCGCGTCCGTCTCGGGCCGGATGCTGAGGATCTTCGATCTGAGCGGCATGCGCGAGAGTTATGAGATCTACCCCTCAGTAGCGGAAGCGACGCAATCCGCTCCCTCGCCCGGCAGCCTCGCTCGCTGGCCCCACCCGGCAGGCTGAGGAACGGCGCACAGGAACGACCTGTTTCCCTCTCGCGCGGCGTTGGCCGAGGCTCGCCCGGTTCGAGCATCGCATGGAAGATCTGCTCGGTGCGGTTGTCGCCGTGCGCGGCTGATGCCGGTCCGGCAATCGCCAGCGGTGCGTCCGCCGGCCGAAACCGGGCACCGGCCGTGCCCCGGCAGGTGCTGGCCGAGGGCAGAGGCAACTCGGCGGCAGCCGCGCGTACAGCGGATCACGTGGCATCGTTGCCGGCCGGAGCACCGGATTCCTCACCGGGCGTGCCGGTGAGGCGGTAGTGCGGGTCACTGATGACCAGGCACCGGTCGCGGCGGTGGGCGTGGCCGGTCAGGCGAAGCAGCTGTCCGGCAGCAAGGTCCGGGGGCGTCGTGGAACTCAACCGTGAGACTGCCTGTGCTGTCGGTGAGGGTGCCGAGCAGGACACGGTGGTCGCCGCGCTCCTCTTCCGTGATGCTGTGCAGCCGTCCGTCCACGGTGACCTGGCGGCCGGGTTCCACGGCGGTGATGGTGGTGGCACCGGGGGTTCCCCCGGCTGCCAGGCCGACGTCACCGGTTCGTACTCCCGGCGCTGCGAGTTCACCGGGCGTCGGCGCGCATCATCCGTGGGGTGCGGTCTCTCCCATCGCGTGCAGGGCGAGGGTGGAGTGGGCGTAGGCGCCGCCGGCGCGCATCTCGGCGGCGACCCAGATCGCCTCCATGATCTCTTCCGGGCTGTTGCCTTTCCGCTGCGCGAGGCGGGTATGGCCTTGAATGCAGTACGGGCACTGCGTGACGTGGGCGACGGCCACGGCGATCAGCTGTTTGGTCTTCTCCGGCAGCGCACCCTCGGCGAACACGGCGCGGCTGAAGTTCTCGAACGCTTCGTTGGCGGCCGGAGCGAGTTGGGCGCGGCGGGCGCCGAGCTCCGGTGTGGCCGGGTGGTAGACGGACTCGGTCATCTGATGTCTCCGATCGTGGTGGTGCGGTCCTTCGGGCTGGTCAGGTGAGCAGGGGCCGGGCGGCGGTGGTGATGTGCGGTGCGGTGATGCCGGCGGCGTCCATGACCTCGTGCGGGGGTGCCTGAACCGGGTAGGTCGCGCACCGCGAGGTGGGCGACCCGCGGCGGCTGTTCCTGGTCAGCCGGGGCTTCCAGGACGGCCGCGCCCAGGCTTCCGCCACGGCAGCCGGGCCGGATCGCGTTCGGCGTACACCGGCACGTCGTGCCCGTCGATGCTCAGCGCGCCGTCGCTCACCGCGACCGTCCTGCCGTAGCGGCCGTAGACGCTGTCGTGCGCCAGCAGGTAGGCGAGACTGTCCACCTCGACGAGGTCGTTGACGGCCGCGAGCTCAACACCGTCCACGTCGTGCAGGATCTTCAGCGCGGCACGGCCGATGCGGCCGAACCCGTTGATGGCGACCTTCGGCATCCGGACGTCCTTCCGGTATTCGCTGGTGCTCCCTGCCCGTCGTACCACCGCGTGAGCGCCCAGGCTGGCGGGCCTACGCCATCCGCGTGCGGGTATCCGCTCGGCTCCGCCTGTCATACGGCACGGAGAAGTTGCCCTGGGATCGCACGGCCTGCCCTTTTCCGGCAGGTTTGAGCAGAGAAGGCTCCCGGTGACCGGATCGGCAGCCCCGGCACCGGCCAAGGGAGGCCGGGCCGTGGAAACAGCAGACGGCGCCCCGGCGGGGATCCGGTCTCCCGGGCGGGCCGCGATCACCGCGCGGACGCTGCGCAGGGACCGCTGGTGGGCCTACCCGCTGATCACGTTCACCGTCCTGGCCCTCTTCGTGGCCTACGCGACCTGTGCGGCGCCGGCAAACCGGGACTACTACGCCGACCCCTGTCTCTCACCGTTCTACTCGCCGTGCCTGTCCACCCACTGCGGGGCGGTGCCCGGCTCCCACGGAGCACCGCACCTGGGCTGGTTCGGCACCTGGTGGATCATCACCTTCTCGGTCTGACCGGCGAGGAGACCTACACCATCCGTGGCCTGACAGGCACCGAGGCCGAGGGACTGCCGCCCGAGGTCACCCTCACCGCCTACGGCCCCGCCGGCACCGTCCGACTCGCTGCGCGGGTACGCATCGATACCCCCACCGAGGCCGACTACTACCGCCACGGCGGCACCCTGCCCTACACCCTGCGCACCCTGCTGCCATCCCGACCGCCTCCCGTCAGGGCGACCGCCCGCGAACCCCGGCACGCCGAGCGGCCAGGGTGTGTCTCTCACCGTGCCGGGCCGTCCGAGGGGATGCGCAGGGCGAGCAGAGCGACGTCGTCGTCGAACACCTGTCGGCTCCGGCTGACCAGAGCGTCGCACAGCTCCTCCAGCGGGGCCGTGGCCAGGCGGGCGGCCTGCTCGGCCAGCTCGGCCAGTCCCGTGTCGATGTCCTGGTCGCGGCGCTCGACCAGCCCGTCGGTGAACAACAGCAGGGTGCTGCCGGGCGGGAGGGGGAGTTCGTGGCTGAACCGGGGGACGGACGCCTCGATCCCCACCGGGATTCCGTGACGGGCGGGTGCCAGGTAGCGGGTGCCGCCGTCCGCGCCGACCAGCAGCGGCGGCAGATGCCCCGCGTTGCTCCAGCCGAACGTGTACCCCCCGCCCGCTCCACCAGTGCGCTCGATGCGGCCGAACACCAGGGTGGCCGTCGGCGGGTCCTCGAACATCGTCAGGGCGTGGTCCAGCCGGGACACGACCAGGCCGGGCGGCCCATCCCGGTCGAAGGCAAGCGCCCGCAGCATGTTGCGGATCTGCCCCATCAGCGGGGCGGCCTCCACGTCGTGGCCGGTCACGTCGCCCACCACGACACAGGTGGCGCCGTCCGGCAGGGCCATGGCGTCGTACCAGTCCCCGCCCAGCCTGGGCAGCTCGGAGGCGGGCTCGTAGCGGGCGGCGGCCGTCAGCGGCGCAAGGTCGGGCAGCACGGGCAGCATGCGGCGCTGGAAGTGCTCGGTGGCGCGTCTGAGCTGCTCGTACAGACGGGCGTTCTCGAGACTGACGCCCGCGGCACTGGCCAGGGCCGTCAGCAGGCCCTCGTCGTCGTCGTCGAAGGGCGTACCGTCCCTCTTGTCGGCGACGTAGAGGTCACCGTAGACCGTGCCGCGCACCATGAGCGGAACGCCCAGCAGAGTCCGCATGACCGGATGCCCGGGCGGAAAACCGGCCGCACGAGGATGCCCGGCCACATCCGCCACCCGCAACGGCTCCCGGTCGTCCACCATGGTGTGCAGCAGGCCATGGCCCTGCGGCAGGCCCATCGCAGCGCACAGCTGCGGATCATCGATGCCCACGGTGATCAGGTCGATGACCTTTCCGCTCTCGTCGAGCACGCCCAGCGCCCCATAGCGCACGGCGACGAGGTCGGCGGCCGCTTCCACGATGCGGCGCAGCACGGTGCGGGTATCCATGTCGGTGCTGACCGCCTCGACCGCGTCCAGCAGGTGCCGCAGCCGGTGCCGGTCCAGAACACGCTGCTGCGATCGCGCGACCATGCCGCCCCCGGTCCGGCCCCGCCCCCATCGCTGCCACGGGTTGTGCGCCATGGTGCTTCCTCCTGGCGCCGGGCGCCGTCATCAGGTCGCCCTGCCATGTCACACTACGCGCTCACCTGGCCGGAAGCAGGCCGCAGCGGTGAGCGTCTCCTGCTTACGACCGAGAAGGCCGTCGCGACCGGTGCCCCCGGCCCCGCTGTGCCGGCCGGCCACGCGTGGTGCATGGTCAGGGCACGATGACGACGGGGCAGTGCGCGTGGCGGGCCATCCACGCCGGTACCGACCCGATCAGGTGGTGCAGCCGGTGCCCCGGAGCGCCCAGCACCAGTGCGTCGGCCTGGTGCTCATCGGCCGGACGGGCCGGCTCACTGGCCACATCCCCGGTGCGGGCCGCAACACGGACGTCCAATCCGGCCGGCGTGCTCGCGGGGAGCGTGTAGCGAGTTCCGCGCGCAGCCAGGCGAGCGCATCGGCCTCTCGCTCCGCCACAGGGACGACAGCTGTCCCCGGATCGTACGACATGGGGACCGGGGCGATGCAGGCGACGAGCAGCGGCCGCCCGGTCCGGGCGCCCACGCCAGCGCGCGGCGGCTGGCCGTGGACCCGTCATAGCCCGCCAGCACAGGATGCACCGGAGCAGCGGGTGCTCCGAGGGCCTGCTGCTTCGCCCCCGGCGGCCGGGAGCCAGGTGACGGGATGCGTGAGAGGCGGTCTGTGCGATTGACCGGTTGCCGTCCGGGGAGTGGGCCCCACGACTGACCGTGCCCGGATCCCGATGTGGATCCTGTACCGCGCCGCCCCCAGCGGGCCCGCGTGTGGGTAGACGGAAAAGAGGGGCCACGGCAGCGGTGGTACGGCCCACCGGCAGTGCCCCGTGCGCACCGCCCCGGCGCCTGGCCCGCGTACGTCAGCCCATCAAGCCTCTGGTCTGCGGTGTATGTGGGTTGACGGAGTGTCGGTCCCGTTCGGTTCGGCCTTCGGTAAAGCATGGTGGTCACCACCTCTGCGGCCGGGCGAGGCACTGGGAGCACTGGGCACGAGTGGGCAATGGCAGCATCCGAGGAGGCGAATGGTGTGAGCACCGACCGGGCCGACGTCGCGGCCGAGCGGCTGATGCGTACGGCGCAGTACTTCTTTCCCGGCACGCAGTCACCCGACCGGCGGATGCTGTACCGCGAGGGCGGCCGGGCGGCGGAGGAGTTCTACCGGGAGCGGTGGCGCCACGACCGGGAAGTGCGCTCCACGCACGGGGTGAACTGCACCGGTTCATGCTCCTGGCGGGTGTTCGTCAAGGACGGCCTGATCACCTGGGAGACGCAGGCGACCGACTACCCCTCGGTCGGGCCGGACTCCCCGGAGTACGAGCCGCGGGGCTGTCCGCGGGGCGCGTCGTTCTCCTGGTACACCTATTCGCCCACCCGGATCCGATACCCGTACGTGCGCGGCCCGTTGCTGCAGTTGTGGCGGCAGGCGAAGGCACGGCATGCGGATCCGGTCGCGGCGTGGGAGTGGCTGACTGCGGATCCGGAGCGGTGCGCCGCCTACAAGCGGGCCCGCGGCAAGGGCGGTTTCGTGCGCTGCGACTGGCGTGAGGTCACGGAGTTGGTGGCGGCGGCACAGGTCCACACCGTGAAGCGCTACGGCCCCGACCGCATCGTCGGTTTCTCTCCGATCCCGGCGATGTCCATGGCCTCGTACGCGGCCGGTACACGGTATCTGTCGATGATCGGCGGCACGATCTCGTCCTTCTACGACTGGTACGCGGACCTGCCGATGGCCTCCCCCCAGGTGTTCGGCGACCAGACGGACGTCCCGGAGTCCGGCGACTGGTGGAACGCCGGCTACCTGATCGTGTGGGGCACCAATCTGCCGGTCACCCGTACCCCGGATGCGCACTTCATGACCGAGGCCCGCTACAAGGGGCAGAAGGTCGTGGTGGTCTCCCCGGACTACGGTGACCACACCAAGTTCGCCGACGACTGGCTGGCGGCGGCTCCGGGTACCGACGGCGCGCTGGCGATGGCCATGGGCCACGTCATCCTGACCGAGTTCTACCGTGACCGGCAGGTGCCGTACTTCGCCGAGTACGCCAAGACGTACACCGACCTGCCGTTCCTGGTGCGGCTGCGCGAGCGCGACGGTGGCGGGTACGTGCCGGACAAGTTCCTCACCGCCACCGACCTGCCCGGATCGACTGCGGAGGCGGCCGGGTTCAAGACGGTACTGCTGGACGGACGCACCGGCGATCCGGTGGTGCCGAACGGGTCACTGGGCTTCCGCTGGTCCGAGTCGGGCCGGGGCCTGTGGAACCTGCGGCTGAACGGGGCCGACCCGCTACTGACCCTGCACGGGCGGCCGGACGGCGAGGCGGTGGCCGTCGATCTGCCGAGGTTCGACTCGGGGCCCGGGGAGTCCGGGGCGGTGCTGCGGCGCGGTGTGCCGGCGGTGCGGGTCGGCGGGCACCTGGTGACCACCGTCTTCGACCTGGTGCTCGCCCAGTACGGAGTGGCCCGCGAGGGCCTGCCCGGCCAGTGGCCGGCCGGTTACGACGACGCCGACAGTCCGTACACACCGGCCTGGCAGGAAGCGATCACCTCGGTGCCGGCCAAGGCGGCCGCCCGCGTGGCGCGGGAGTTCGCCCGCAATGCCGAACGCACCGGCGGCCGTTCGATGATCGCGATGGGGGCGGGAACCAACCACTGGTTCCACTCCGACCAGATCTACCGCACGTTCCTGTCACTGGTGATGCTCACCGGAAGCCAGGGCGTCAACGGCGGCGGCTGGGCACACTACGTCGGCCAGGAGAAGGTACGGCCGCTGACCGGATGGTTCCATCTCGCGTTCGGCCTGGACTGGCAGCGCCCCACCCGGCACATGGTGGGCACACCGCTGTTCTGGCTGGCCACCGGCCAGTGGCGCTACGAGGCGTTCCCCGCCGACGCGCTGGCCGGCCCGCTCGGGCAGGGCCGGCTGGCGGGACGTACCCTGCCGGACTGCAACGCGCTGGCCGCCCGGCTGGGCTGGATGCCCTCCCACCCGGCGTTCAACCGCAACCCTCTGGACGTGTGCGACGAGGCCGGACGGGCCGGGAAGGACGTACCGGAGTACGTCGTCGAGGAGTTGAAGGCCGGCCGGTTACGGTTCGCCGCCGAGGATCCGGACGATCCGGTCAACTTCCCCCGCGTCCTGCTCATCTGGCGGGCGAATCTGTTCGCGTCGTCGATGAAGGGCCACGAGTACATGCTGCGGCACCTGCTCGGCACCGACGACGCGGTGACCGCCGTCGAGACTCCGCCGGAATTGCGGCCCAAGGACGTCACCTGGCGCGAGCAGGCCCCGGTCGGCAAGCTCGACCTGTCGGTGGCCGTCGACTTCCGCATGACCAGCACCTGCCTGTTCTCCGACGTGGTGCTGCCGGCCGCCACCTGGTACGAGAAGTACGACCTGTCCTCCACCGACCTGCACCCGTTCGTGCACGCCTTCAGCCCGGCGATCGCACCCCCGTGGCAGACCCGCACCGACTTCGACGTCTTCCACACCCTCGCCGCCGAGTTCTCCGAGCTCGCCGCCGTCCATCTCGGCGTGCGGCGGGACGTGATCGCCGCGCCGCTCGCCCACGACACAGCGGACGAAATGGCGCAGCCGCACGGGCGGGTGCGCGACTGGAGGGCCGGCGAGTGCGAGCCGGTACCGGGTCGGACGATGCCGAAGCTGATCGTGGTGGAGCGCGACTACACCGCGGTGGCCGAGAAGATGGCCGCCGTCGGCCCGCTGTTGGACACCCTGGGCACCACCACCAAGGGCGTGACGTGGAAGGTTGATGAGGAGATCGACTACCTGCGCCGCCGCAACGGCACCGTGCGCGGCGGCATCGCCGACGGGCGTCCCTCGATCGCCCGCGACGACCAGTTCTGCGAGGCGATCCTCGCCCTGTCCGGCACCACCAACGGCCGCCTGGCCGTTCAGTCGCTGCGCGCGCTGGAGGAGCGCACCGGCGTGGACCTGGCCGACCTGGCCGAGGAGCGCTCCGGAGACCGCATCACCTTCGAGGACACCCGCACCCAGCCGCGTGCGGTGATCACCTCGGCGGAGTGGTCCGGCACCGAGTCCGGCGGCCGCCGCTACTCCCCGTTCACCGTCAACGTCGAACGCCTCAAGCCCTGGCACACCCTCACCGGGCGCCAGCACTTCTTCCTCGACCACGACTGGATGGCCGAGTTCGGCGAACAACTGCCCGTCTACCGGCCGCCGCTGAACATGGTGGCCCACTTCGGCGACCCGACCCGCTCACCGGAGGGCCACCCGGAACTCGTGGTGCGCTACCTGACTCCGCACTCGAAGTGGTCGATCCACTCCGAGTACCAGGAGAACCTGCACATGCTCACTCTCTTCCGCGGCGGGCCGGTGATCTGGATGAGCCCGCTGGACGCGGAGAAGATCGGCGTGGCCGACAACGACTGGATCGAGGCGTACAACCGCAACGGCGTGGTCGCCTGCCGCGCGGTGGTCACCCACCGCATGCCCGAGGGCACGGTGTACATGTACCACACCATGGACCGCCACCTGAACGTGCCGAAGACGGAGACCTCCGGCCTGCATGGCGGCGGCGACAACTCCCTCACCCGCCTCCTGATCAAGCCGACTCATCTGATCGGCGGCTACGCGCAGTTCTCCTACGGCTTCAACTACATCGGCCCCACCGGCAACCAGCGCGACGAGATCACCGTCATCCGTCGGCGCAGCCAGGAGGTGGACTTCTGATGACCCGTGCCGCAGGCACTGTCGGACGCTGCATGGCGCAGGTGGCGATGGTGATGAACCTCGACAAGTGCATCGGCTGCCACACCTGCTCGGTCACCTGCAAGCAAACCTGGACCAACCGGCCCGGATCCGAGTACGTCTGGTTCAACAACGTCGAGACCAAACCGGGCGCCGGCTATCCCCGCCGGTATGAGGACCAGGAGAAGTGGAAGGGCGGCTGGACCCTGAACCGCCGCGGCAAGCTGAAACTCAAGGCCGGCGGCCGACTGCGCAGACTGGCCACCATCTTCTACAACCCCGACCTGCCCTCGCTCGACGACTTCTACGAGCCGTGGACCTACGACTACCAGAGCCTGACCACCGCACCGCTGTCCGACAGCTTCACCAGCGCCCGCCCCAAATCCCAGCTCACCGGCCGGGACATGCGCCCTGTGCACGGCCCGAACTGGGACGACGACCTCGCCGGAGCCGCCGAGTACGCAGGCTCCGACCCGAACTTGAGGGGTCTTTCGGAGCGAGTGCGGATGGAGTTCGAGCACGCGTTCATGTTCTACCTGCCGCGAATCTGCGAGCACTGCCTCAACCCCTCCTGCGTCGCCTCCTGCCCGTCGGGGGCGATGTACAAGCGGGAGGAGGACGGCATCGTCCTGGTCGACCAGGACCGCTGCCGGGGCTGGCGGTTCTGCGTGTCGGGCTGCCCGTACAAGAAGGTGTACTTCAACCACCGCACCGGCAAGGCCGAGAAGTGCACGTTCTGCTACCCGCGTATCGAGGCCGGTCAGCCCACCATCTGCTCCGAGACCTGCGTGGGCCGGCTGCGTCACCTCGGCGTCATGCTGTACGACGCCGACGCCGTCCTTGATGCAGCCTCGGTCAAGGACGACAAGGACCTGTACGAGGCGCAGTTGTCGGTGTTCCTCGATCCGGAGGACCCCGAGGTGCAGGCGGCTGCGGAGCGTGACGGCATCGCCCACGACTGGATCGAGGCCGCCCGGCGTTCCCCGGTGTACGCGCTGATCAAGAAGCACCGGGTGGCGCTGCCGTTGCACCCGGAGTACCGCACCATGCCCATGGTCTGGTACGTCCCGCCACTGTCCCCGGTCATGGACGCGGTACACGCCACCGGCTACCACGACGACGACCCCGACCGCGTGTTCGCCACCATCGACGCCCTGCGCATCCCCATGGAGTACCTGGCCAACCTCTTCACCGCCGGGGACACCGCCGTGGTGGAGGGCGTGCTGCGCAAACTGACCGCGATGCGCGCCCACATGCGCGCCCAGCAGCTCGGCGACCCACCCGACCAGGAACTGCTCGGCCGGGTCGGCGCGAGCGCCGACGACATCGAGGACCTCTACCGGCTGCTGGCCATCGCCAAGTACGACGATCGCTATGTCATCCCCCGGGTGCACGCCGAGGACTCCGGCGCTCTGATGGCCCAGCACTGCTCTCTCGACTACCCCGGCGGTGTGGCCGACCTCGCCGCCCACGACGAGGACCAGCGGGCCGCCGCTCCGCCACCCCTGCCGGGCCTGAACCCGTCGGGTGGCGGCAGCCAGTTCCACGACGGCGACGGGAAGGTGCGCTTCAACCTCCTCGGCTGGAACGGCGCCGGCCCCGCCCCCGGCCTCTTCGGCGACGGGGGCAGCCGGTGATCCCCCGCCGGGGCCGCCGACCGGCGGCCGACGCCCCCCTGGTACACCGCATCTCCTCGGTCCTCCTGCGCTACCCGGACGAGACGATGCTCGCCTGCCTCGACGACATCACCGCCGCGCTCCCCGCCATCGCCGACCCGGCCGACCGCACCCGGCTGGCCACCGTCTGCGACCACCTGCGGCGCCTGCCTCCTGCCGAGGCCGCCCAGCAGTACGTGGACACCTTCGACCACACCCGCCGCCGCAGCCTGCACCTGACCTACTACCGGCACGGCGACACCCGCGCCCGCGGCATGGCCCTGCTCACCCTCAAACACGCCTACCGCCAGGCCGGACACGAACCGCCCGAGGCGGAGCTGCCCGACTTCCTGCCGTTGATCCTGGAGTTCGCCGCCCTCACCCCCGAGCCCGGCCACCGCACCCTGCTGCAGTGCCGGGCCGGACTCGAGCTCCTCCGGCAGGCACTCCACGAGCACTCCACCCCCTACGCCGACGTCCTCGACACGCTCTGCGGCCGGCTGCCCGAACCGGACCGCCACGAGCGCGACACCTGGCGACGACTGGCCGTCGAGGGACCACCGGGCGAACACGTCGGTCTGGAGCCCTTCGGCCCACCGGAGCAGACCGGACTGGAACCGTCCGCCCCGCCCGGACACCCGACACCATCCGCATACCCGATGCCAAGAGCGTCCCTGAGTGCAAGGGAGGGCCGGTGAGCTCCTGGGACCTGTGGTGGTGGGTCATCCTGCCCTACCTCGCCCTTGTCACCTTCGTCGTCGGCCACGTCTGGCGCTGGCGCTACGACCAGTTCGGCTGGACCAGCCGCTCCACCCAGCTGCAGGAGCGCAGACTGCTGAAATGGGGCGGGCCGCTCTTCCACTACGGCACCTTCGCCGCCATCGCCGGCCACGTCATCGGCATCCTCATCCCCGAGTCGTTCACCCGGTGGCTCGGCATCCCCGAGAACACCTACCGCTGGTTCTCCTCCATCAGCGGCACCGTCGCCGCACTCGCCGTCATCTTCGGCGTGCTGATCCTCGCCTTCCGCCGCACCACCGTGCCCAAGGTCCGTGCCACCACCAGCCCCGTCGACTGGATGGCCCTCATCCTGCTCGCCATCGTCATCCTGCTCGGCATCATCCCCACCGTGGGCGTCAACCTCCTCGGCGCCGGCCACGACTACCGCCAGAGCGTGGCCCTGTGGTTCCGCGGCCTGTTCGCCGGGAACCCCGACGTTGACGCCATCTCCCGCGCCCCGCTGATCTACCAGGTCCATGCCACCGCCGCCTGGGCCATCCTCGCCGTGTGGCCCTTCACCCGGCTCGTGCATGCCTGGAGCGTCCCGCTGTGGTACCTGTGGCGTCCGTTCGTCCTCTACCGCTCCCGCACCGCTGCCCACCCCGCCGAACCCGGCACCAGCGGACGCCGTTGGCGCCGCATCGGCGTCCGCTACTGACACAGAAAAGGACGCCGGTCCCCAACTGGTCCCCAAGAATGCTCAAGGGCTGGTTTCGGATGTCTCCGAAACCAGCCCTGAGCTGCGACTGTCTCCAGTCGGGACGACAGGATTTGAACCTGCGACCCCTTGACCCCCAGTCAAGTGCGCTACCAAGCTGCGCCACGTCCCGATGCGGTCACGTGCGGTGAAGCGCGTGATCACGTGGACAGCACTTTACCGCACACCGCGCCCCGCGCCGAAGCCAGGTCGGACGGGGGACAATCGGCGTATGGACAGCACGGACAGGACATCCCCGGACCGGACGGCCGTCGTGCGGGACCGGGACGGTGAGGGGCGGGCGCGCAACGCCCGGCCGCGGGACGGGCTGGGGCGGCCGCTGCCGTACGGCGCGGAGGGGGTGCCCCGGCAGCCCGAGGGGGTCGTCCGGCCGCCGGAGGCGAGTGTCGCCGAGGCGCAGCGGCTGCTGGACGAGGGGAAGCCGTTCCACGCGCACGAGGTGTTCGAGGACGCCTGGAAGTCGGGGCCCGAGGAGGAGCGGGAGCTGTGGCGGGGGCTGGCCCAGCTCGCCGTGGGACTCACCCACGCGGCGCGCGGGAACGTCACCGGCGGGGCGCGGCTGCTGCGGCGCGGGGCGGGCGCGGCGGAGGAGTGGGCCGCGGGTGCCGGGTCCGCGCGTCCGCACGGGATCGACCTCGACGGGGTCGTCGCCTGGGCCCGGGAGCTGGCGGCGGAGGTGGAGCGGGGGGACGGCGTTCCGGTGGACGCGGGGGCGCGGGCGCCACGGCTGCGGAAGCCCGCGTAGCGGGGCGGGTGCCGCCCGGGGGTGCGGTGCGTGCGCCGTCAGCGGCGTACGGCAGACTCGGGGCGTGCGAAAAATCCATGTCATCGGTATCGGCGCGGGCGATCCCGACCAGTTGACCCTGCAGGCGGTCAAGGCGCTGCGCGGGACGGACGTGTTCTTCATCCTCGACAAGGGCGAGGTGAAGGCGGACCTGACCGGGCTCCGCCGGGACATGCTCGACGCACACCTGCCGGAGCGGACGTACCGCGTCGTCGAGGCGCGCGACCCGGAGCGGGACCGGAGCGCCGGCGGCGCGGCCTACCCCCCCGCCGTCGGTGACTGGCGCAGCGCCCGCGCGAACATCTACGAGCGGCTGATCGCCGAGGAGTTGGGCGAGGGCGAGGTGGGCGCGTTCCTGGTGTGGGGGGACCCGTCGCTGTACGACAGCACACTGGGCATCCTCGAGGAGGTGCTGGCGCGGGGCGTGGTCGCCTTCGAGTACGACGTCGTGCCGGGGATCAGCAGTGTCTCGGCGCTCGTCGCCCGGCACCGCACGGGGCTCAACCGGGTCGCCCGCCCGGTCCAGATCACCACGGGCCGGCGGCTCGCGGAGGGCTTCCCCGAGGGGGTGGACGACGTCGTCGTGATGCTGGACGCCCACCAGACCTTCCGGCAGTACGCCGGCCAGGACGGCCAGGCCGATCAAAACATCGACATCTACTGGGGCGCCTACATAGGCACCCCGGACGAGATCCTCGTCTCCGGGCCGCTCGCCGAGGCCGCTCCCCGGATCGAGCGGCTGCGCGCCGAGGCCCGCGAGCGCAAGGGCTGGATCATGGACACGTATCTGCTGCGGCGGAATCCCGGGGACGGCTGAGCCGCCCGGGACCCGTCGGGTCAGAGGGGTCCCAGGCGTTCCAGGGCGCTCGTCACGTCGGGCACCGGGCTGACGCCCTCCGGCAGCGGTGGACGGCGTACGACCACGACCGGCAGGCCGAGTTCGCGGGCCGCCGTGAGTTTGGCGGACGTCGCCGATCCCCCGCTGTCCTTGGTCACCAGTACGTCGATGCGGTGCTCGCGCAGCAGGGCCGTCTCGTCGGCCACGGTGAACGGTCCACGGGCCAGCAGGACGCGCAGGTGCGGCGGCACGGGCGGCTCGGGGGGATCCACCGACCGGACGGTGAAGTGGAGCCGGGTCAGCCGGGCGAAGGCGGCGAGGCCCAGGCGGCCGGTGGTGAGGAGGACTCTCTGTCCGAGCCCGGGAAGTAGGTCGGCGGCGGCGTCCAGGGAGGGGACCGGGTGCCAGCGGTCGTCCGGTCCGGGCTGCCAGCCGGGGCGGCGCAGGACGACCAGGGGCACGCCCGTCGCGGTCGCGGCCCGTGCCGCGTTCGCCGTGATCCGCTCGGCGAACGGGTGCGTGGCGTCGACCAGGGCCGTCACGTCCTGGTCGCGGAGCCAGTCGGCGAGTCCTCGCGCCCCGCCGAAGCCACCGACGCGCATCCCGCCCGCGACCGCTGAGGGCCGTGCCACCCGTCCGGCGAGCGAGGTGGTCACCCGCACTCCGGGGCGGGCGGTCAGCTCGGCGGCGAGTTCGCGTGCCTCGGTGGTACCGCCGAGGACCAGGACGTGTGCGGACATGCCGCCGAGCGTACGGGTCCGGCGCCAAAGGGAACGGGCCGGGACCTGATGGGGGCGTCGGAGGGGCGCCCGAGGGGCAGGCCCGTGGATGTCGGACATGCGCCGTGGCCGGGACGCTGATGTCGGCAACACCCGTGCCCTCTTACGTCCTACGATGACGCCGGCGACTGGAGGAGTCATGGCCGTGGACTTGAGCAGGCGGGCCTACCGGGTCCAGCGGTGGTCCGCGCGGGTGGCGCTGGCCGCGGCCACGCTCGCGGTGCTGTTCCCGCTCCTCTACGGAGGTCTGCGGGGGCTGGCGCTGCTGCTCTGCGGCGTGGCCGGCCTCGCCGTGAGCGCCGCGGCCCTGTGGTGGGCGCTGACCCTGCGGGGTCCGCTGCGCTGGGTGGCCGGGCTGGTGGTGCTGTGTGTGCCCGCGGCTGTCGTCGCGCTGTTCGCCGTCACCCTGTTCTGGGCGCTGCCGCTGTCGCTGGCCCTGTGGGGGCTGGCCGTGTGGAGCGGCCGGTACGCGCTGCGGGGGACGGGGAGCGAGCGGCTGCGGGACCGGCAGGGGGAGCGGCGGACACCGCCGCCCCGGCGGCCGGTGCTCATCATGAATCCCCGTTCGGGCGGCGGCAAGGTGGGGCGGTTCGGCCTGCGGGAGAAGGCGGAGCGCCTGGGTGCCCGGGTCGTCCTGCTCGATCCGGAGGTGCAGAACGACGTGACCGCTCTGGCCCGGGAGGCCGTCGCGGACGGCGCCGACCTGCTGGGTGCCGCCGGGGGTGACGGCACGCAGGCGCTGGTCGCGGCCGTGGCCGCCGAGCACGGCATCCCGTTCCTGGTCATCAGCGCCGGGACGCGCAACCACTTCGCCCTGGACCTGGGTCTGGACCGCGGTGATCCGGCCGCCTGCCTGGACGCGCTCACCGACGGGGTGGAGCTGCGCGTCGATCTCGGTTTCGCCGGTGACCAGCCCTTCGTGAACAACGCGTCCTTCGGCGCGTACGCGTCGATCGTGCAGAGCCCGGCCTACCGGGACGACAAGATCGGCACCAGTCTGGAGCTGCTGCCCGACCTGCTCACCGGGCAGCAGGGCCCCCGGCTGGTCGCCCGCATCGGCGACACGACGCTCGACGCCCCGCAGGCGGTGCTGGTCAGCAACAACCCCTACCGCACCGACGACCCCCTCGGCCTGGGCCGGCGGGACCGGCTCGATTCGGGCGTACTCGGTGTCCTCGGCGTCAAGGTGGAGGGCGCGGTGGACGCCGCCGCGCTGCTGCTGGACCCCGCGCCGAGCGGGCTCACCATCCTGACCGCCTCCGAGGTCGTCATCGAGGGGGACCGCGCGGAGATCGAGGCCGGGGTCGACGGGGAGGCCCTGGTGCTGCCGGCGCCCGTCCGCTGCCGTATCGCACCCGGCGCGCTCCGGGTCCGCGTCCCCCGCAAGCGGCCCGGCGTCGCGCCTGTGCCACCGCGCCTGGACTGGCGGCGGCTGCGCAAACTGGCGGCGACGGTCGGCCGCACGGCGGCCCCCAGCCGATTCCGGCACCAGGATCTCCCGCAGACGGAGGGCAAGGAGCCCTTTCTCGGCTCACGGTAGGTCCGGCGCCCACCGACGCTCACCGGCTCCCGGCTCAGTGCAGCAGCAGTTGCACGCCGCCCACCACCGTCGCCGCGATCACCAGCCGCTCGAAGAGCAACTGGTTGATCCGGCTCACGGCCCATTTGCCGAGGAACGCTCCGGGCACGACGAACAGGACGAGCGCCGCGTCGAGCAGCAGCGATTCCGCGTTGATCAGTCCGAGGCCCACGCTGAACGGCACCTTGGACGTGTTGACGATCAGGAAGAAGAAGGCCGACGTCCCCAGGAAGCCCAGCTTCCGGAAGCCCGCGGAGAGCAGGTACAGGGACATCACCGGTCCGCCCGCGTTGGCGACCATGGTGGTGAAACCGCCGAGGACGCCGTACGAACGCGCCTTGAGCTTGCCGGCCCGGGAGGTGACCGCGTCGGGTTCGGTCCCGGCGCCGTCCCCCTCCGCGGCTCTCTCCGCGGCTCGCCGCCGCCACACCGTCACCCCGGCCATCAGCAGCAGGATCGCCCCGATCGACGTCCGGACCGCCTCGTCGTCCGCCCACATCAGGAAGACGGTGCCGACCACGACGCCCGCGGCGACCGCCGGGAACAGCCGCCACAGCGTGGGCCAGTGGGCGTGCCGCCGGTAGGTGAGGACGGCGAGCACGTCCCCGGCGATCAGGATGGGCAGCAGTACGCCGGTGGAGGCGCGGGCGGGCAGCATCGCCGCGAAGACGGCGAGGCTGACCGTGTTGGCCCCGCTCACGGCGGTCTTGGAGAAGCCCACGAGCAGGGCCGCGAAGGCGAGGGCGGCGAATTGCCAGCCGTTGAGGTCCCAGAGTGTCATCGTGTTCATTGCGGGGCCCGATGCTATGCCCCCTGATGATCGTGGTCAGCACCGTCTCGCCTGATGGTCCTGCCGCGGAAGGCATCGTGTTTACGCCGGAACCTCCGGGGCAGCTGCGCGGTCGGACGAGAAAGAAGAAAACGTGAAGGGAGCCCCCACCCCATGACCGTTGTGCGGAGCACGCTGCCCGACGAGGACCGCCGAATCGCCTGCGAGGCACTCCAGAGCACTTTGGTGGATCTCCTCGGCCTCTCCCTGATCGGCAAGCAGGCGCACTGGAACGTCGTGGGTCCGCGGTTCCGTTCGGTCCACCTCCAGCTGGACGAGGTGGTCTCGGCCGCGCGCACCGGCGCCGACACGGTCGCGGAGCGCTCCGCGACGCTCGGCGTGCCGCCGGACGGCCGTCCGGAGACCGTCGCCAAGGTCTTCTCACTGCCCGTCCCCGAAGAGGGCTGGCTGCGGGACGAGGACGCCGTGCGGGTGATGACGGAGGCGCTGGGCACCGCGATCGTACGGCTGCGCGAGCGCGTCGACGCCACCGAGAAGGCGGACCCGGTCACCCAGGACCTGCTGATCTCCGTCACCGCCGAACTGGAGAAACTGCGCTGGATGTTCGAGGCGGAGAACACCCCCTTCGGCTCCTGACCAACGCACGCGGCGCCCCCACCCCGGCGCTCCCTTGCTCGCTCCCCGCCCTCCCTCGCTCCCGCTCCCCTGTCCCGCTCCCCCATTCCCGGGACAGGGTGATCACCGCGCGGCACAATGACCGCGACGGCCGGATCCGGCCGGAGGAGCGAGGGAGGGCGAGAGACGTGGGTGAGAGCCACACCCCGCCGAGGGTCCCGGCGCGGCTGGACACCTCTGTCGCGCACAACGCACGCGTGTGGAACCACTGGATCGGCGGCGAGGACAACTACGAGGTCGACCGGCGGGTCGGTGACCAGGTCGCCTCGATCATCCCGGTCATCCGGGACATCGCTCGCGCGGACCGGGAGTTCCTGGGCCGGGCCGTCACGTATCTGGCCGGTGAGCGCGGGGTGCGGCAGTTCCTCGACGTCGGCACCGGGCTGCCGACCGCGGACAACACCCACGAGATCGCGCAGCGGATCGCTCCGGACTCCCGGATCGTCTACGTCGACAACGACCCGACCGTGCTGGTCCACGCCCGGGCCCTGCTCACCGGCGGCCACGACGGCGCGACCGCCTACCTCGACGCCGATGTGCGCGACCCGGACGCCATCCTCGAACGGGCCGCCGCCACACTCGACTTCGACCGTCCGGTCGCGGTGATGATGCTGGGCATCCTCAACTTCGTCCTCGACACCGGCGAGGCCCGTGAGATCGTACGGCGGATCGTGGCAGCCGCTCCCTCCGGCAGTTTCCTCGTGCTCACCCACCCCACCTCCGACGCCGGGGTGGGCGGCGAGAACCAGGTCCCCGCGATGGAGTTCTGGAACGAGAACGCCACTCCCCCGATCACCGCCCGCAGTGCCGAGGACATCGCCGCGTTCTTCGAGGGGCTGAACCTGGTCGAGCCCGGCCTGGTGTCCTGCTCGCGGTGGCGTGCCGGGGCGGACGCCGCGGTCGTCGTACCGCAGTACGGCGCGGTGGCCGTGAAACCCTGACGCCGTGAAACCCTGACGCGACCGTCGATCCGATCCGGCCGAGCCCCTCGAGGAGGACACACCACCGCGGAGCGGCCGGCACCCCCGTAAGTCCGAACCGTTGAAAGTATGATCAAGCGATGTCTGATACGACCGAAACCACGCCGGGTTGGCTGTCCTCCGACGAACTGGAGATGACACGGGCCCGCATGCCGATCCTGTACGTCGAGGCCGTCCCCGTCCGTGTCGACGACAGCGGCGAAGTCACCAGCGTCGGCCTGCTGTTGCGCATAGGACCCGACGGCACGGTCAGCCGGACGCTGGTCTCCGGCCGGGTGCTGCACCACGAGCGGGTCCGCGACGCACTGCTGCGCCATCTGGAGAAGGACCTCGGCCCGGTGGCGCTGCCCCGGATCCCGGCGTCGCTCCAGCCGTTCACGGTCGCGGAGTACTTCCCCACGCACGGCGTCACGCCGTACCACGACCCGCGTCAGCACGCGGTGTCCCTCGCCTACATCGTGCCGGTGACGGGTGACTGCCGGCCCCGGCAGGACGCCCTCGACCTGGTGTGGTTCAGCCCGCAGGAGGCCCTGTCGGAGGCCGTGCAGAGCGAGATGCCGGGCGGGCACGGGGTGCTGCTGAAGCAGGCGCTGGCCCATGCGGGCTGCGTGGGCTGATCCGGCGGGAACGGCGCGAGCGGGGTCAGGGGGCGTCCGTGCTCTCCGGGTGGGTGAGGTTCGCCCCGGTCGAGGGGTCGAAGACATGCGCCTTGCCCATGTCGACCCGGAGTTCCACGGGCGCTCCCTCACGGGCGCGGGTGGCGGCGTCCAGCCGGGCCACGATCTGCTGCGCGGCCCCCGCGCCGGTGTCGCGCAGGCCGGAGTCGGTGGCGAGTTCCTCCAGTTCGGTGGTCGTCACCGGTCCGCCCTCGGCGCCGAAGTGGACGTACACGTCGGAACCGAGCGACTCCAGCACGTCCACGGTGGCCGTGAGGACGGGGCCGCCCGGCTCGCGGGCCAGGGCCGCGTCCTCGAAGGCCTCGGGACGCAGCCCTACGATGACGTCGCGCGGCGCGTTCCGCCGTTCCAGCGCCTGGCGCGTACGGTCGTCGAGCGGCAGGTCGCCCAGCGGTGAGCGCAGCACACCCGTCTCCAGGAGGGCGCCGACGAAGTTCATCGCCGGGGATCCGATGAAGCCCGCGACGAAGAGGTTGCACGGCAGGTCGTAGAGCTGCGCGGGCGTGCCGATCTGCTGGACCACGCCCTGCCGCATGACCACGACCCGGTCGCCGAGGGTCATCGCCTCGGTCTGGTCGTGGGTGACGTAGACGGTGGTGGTGCCCAGGCGGCGCTGCAGCCGGGAGACCTGGGTGCGCATCTGCACCCGCAGCTTGGCGTCCAGGTTGGACAGCGGCTCGTCCATCAGGAACGCCTTGGGGTCGCGGACGATGGCCCGCCCCATCGCCACCCGCTGACGTTGGCCGCCGGAGAGGTTGGCGGGCTTGCGGTCCAGGAACTCGCTCAGGTCGAGGACCCGCGCGGCCTCCTCGACCTTGCCGGCGATGACGGCCTTGTCCACCTTCGCCAGGCGCAGCGGGGAGCCCATGTTCTCGCGCACGCTCATGTGCGGGTACAGGGCGTAGCTCTGGAACACCATGGCGACGTCGCGCTCCTTGGGCGCGAGGTCGTTGACGACCTTGTCGCCGATGCGCAGGGTGCCCTCGGTGATGTCCTCCAGTCCGGCGATCATGTTCAGGGTGGTGGACTTGCCGCATCCGGACGGGCCGACCAGGATCACGAACTCGCCGTCGGCGATGGCGAGGTCCACGTCCTTCACGGCGACGGATCCGTCGGGAAAACGCTTGGTGACGCCCTCGAGGACGATCTCGGCCATGGGTGGTGCCTCCTTGTCTTCGTGACGGGCCTTCGTGACAAACATGTGTGACGGGCCTTCAGGCGGCCGGGTCCGGGTGCGGTCCGGTCACCCCTTGACCGCCCCGGAGGTCAGTCCGGCCACGATCCGCCGCTGGAAGAACAGGACGAAGACGATGATGGGGATGGTGATCACCACGGCGGCGGCGGCGATCGACCCGGTGGGCTGCTGGAACTGGGAGCTGCCGGTGAAGAAAGCGATCGCGGCGGGCACCGTCCGCGCGGACTCGGTGGAGGTCAGCGAGATCGCGAACAGGAAGTCGTTCCAGCAGAAGATGAACACCAGGATGGCGGTGGTGAACACGCCCGGCGCGGCCAGCGGCACGATGACCAGCCGGAACGCCTGCGCGGGCGTGGCGCCGTCCACCTTGGCGGCCTTCTCCAGGTCCCACGGGATCTCCCGGAAGAACGCCGACAGGGTGTAGATCGCCAGCGGCAGCGAGAAGGTCATGTACGGGATGATGAGCCCGATCCAGGTGTCGAAGATCCCGATGGCCCGCTCGATCTCGAACAGCGGCGAGACCAGGGAGATCGGCGGGAACATGGCGATCAGCAGCGACATTCCGATGAGCAGCTGCTTGCCGGGGAACCGCAGCCGGGCCACGGCGTAGGCGGCCATGGTGCCCAGGACCACCGCGATCACCGTGGCGATCAGCGCGATGCCGATCGAGTTGATCAGTGCCCGGGTGAACTGGGAGGTCTCGAAGATGCCCCGGTAGTTCTCCCAGGTCCAGTCCCGGGGGATGAAGTCGCCGTCGGAGAGGGTGGCGGGGTCCTTGAACGACAGCGCGGCGATCCACCACACCGGGAACAGGGCGTACAGCACCACGACGACGTTGACGACGCCCCAGCGGGTCGCGTGCGTCCTGCCCGCTGCGGCCATCAGCGCTTCACCTCCGCGCCGGGTGCGGCGGCGCCGAACAGCTTGACGAAGGTGAAGGCGATGATCCCGACGCAGAGGAAGATCAGGACCGAGATCGCCGACCCGATGCCCAGGTTCAGCGCGGTGAACAGGTTGTCGTAGCCGAGGATCGACAGGGAGCCGGTGCCGTGTGCGCCCGAGGTCAGGACGTAGATGTTGTCGAAGATCCGGAAGGCGTCCAGCGTGCGGAAGAGCAGCGCCACCAGGATGGCCGGTTTCATCAGCGGCACCATGATCTTGGTGAACCGCTGCCAGGATGTGGCGCCGTCCACCATGGCCGCCCGCAGAGTCTCCTCGGGGACCAGGGCGAGGCCGGCGAGCAGCAGCAGCGCCATGAACGGGGTGGTCTTCCACACCTCGGCGAGGATGATCAGCCACAGCGCGGGCCACTGTTCGGTCAGCGGGGCCTCGCCGCTGGGCAGCAGTCCGGCGAGATAGCCCAGTTCAGGGGTCCAGGCGTACTGCCAGGAGAAGGCGGCGACCACCGTGACGATGCCGTACGGGACGAGGACCGCGGTGCGCACCGTGCCGCGCCAGAAGACCGTGCGGTGCATCACCAGGGCGAGTCCCATGCCGAGAACGAGTTCGACGGCCACGGACACGGCGGTGATGAACAGCGTGACCCAGAACGCGTCCCACCAGAACGGGGAGGACAGCACGGCCCCGTAGTTGCTCAGGCCGACGAACTCGGCCTGAGCCGGGAAGCGCAGGTCGTAGCGCTGGAGGGACAGATAGACGGCGTATCCGATGGGGTAGGCGGTCACGGCGATCATGACGATGACGGCCGGTGCGCACAACAGCCAGCCGAGGCGCCGTTCCTGCTTGGCACCGGCCGAGAGGGCAGCCCTGTCCTTCCCGCCCCGGGGCGGCGTCGTCCCGTCGGGCGGCCGGGTGCCGGCCGGGTCGGCCATCGTGCTCATCCGGTGTCGCCCCGGAAGGACGCCCGCGCACCGGCGGGGCACGGCGGGTGGTGGTTCACGGAATCACACCCTCGGATCGCAGGGCATCGTCGATCTGCTGCCTGATGGTCTCGACCGAGCTTTCCGGCTTGACGGCGGACGGCGGGGACAGGGTGTGGGAGACGGCGATCGACACGTTCTGGTAGGCGGGAGTGACCGGCCGGACGCTCGCCGACTCCAGAGCGGCCAGCACATCCTGGGAGAAGGGGTACTGCTTCATCAACGTCGGCTCGTCGTACAGGGAGCGCAGAGTGGGTGGCAGTCCGCCCTCGAGCGCGGCGGTGAGCTGGTTCTCGTGGTCGCGCAGGCACAGGGCCGCCTCGAAGGCCAGGTCGGGGTGGTGGGAGTAGGCGCTGACGGCCAGGTCGATGCCACCGATGGTGGGGCGGGCGGGGCGGTCGGCGTCGATGCGTGGGTAGGGCGCCCAGCGGAAGCTCTTGAACAGCTGCGGGTTGTTCGCCTTCATCGACGGATAGACGAACGGGTAGTTGATCTCGAGCGCCGCCGCCCCCGACTCCATGGCGAGACGGTTCTGGTCCTCCATCTGGTTGGGCAGGGAGGGATCCGCGGCCGGGGAGCGGGCGAAGTCCCGCATGAGGGCGGCGGCCCGCACGGCCGGCGCGCCGAGCGACGGCGCGGTGGCGCTCGGGTTGAGGATGGAGCCGCCCGCGCTGTTGACCAGGGTGTTGAACCAGACGGTCAGCCCCTCGTACTGGGCGCCCTGGATCTCCACGTAGTGCGGTTTGCCCCGCCGGGCCAGGTCGCGGGAGATCGTCAGCATCTCGGACCAGGTCGTGGGCGGGGTGGGCACCAGGTCCTCGCGGTACCACAGGAGTTGGGTGTTGGTGTTGTACGGGACGGCGTAGAGCCTGCCCTTCCAGGTGGCGGTCCGCAGGGGGGCACGCAGGGTGTCCTCGGTGGCCCGCCGTTTCGTCTCGCCCGTCCACTCCCGGATCCAGCGGGCCTCGGCGAACTCCGCGGGCCAGGTCACGTCCAGGCCCAGGATGTCGAGGGAGTCGTCCTGGGCGGCGAGCCGGCGCACCATCTGCTGGCGCTGGCCGTCGGCGCCTCGTGGCAGCTTGTTGTAGCTGATCCGGTAGCGGCCGCCCGATGCCCGACCGCACCGGTCGGCGGCCTTCTGCAGGGCGCCGGAGTCGTCGGGGAAGTTGTACCAGTTGAGCGTGGTCGGGCCGGAACCCTCCTGTTCACCGCCACAGGCGGCGAGCGTGGACGCCATCAGCGTCAGCGCGACCAGCACCCGCGGCCGCGGCCGTCGCGTTCGTCGGGGGTGTCGGGGGTGTCGCCCCTCGCCGGGGTTTCCCGGGTCCGGCCGGCCCCCGCACATCGCGCGCACGCGCTCCACACCTCGCTTCCGGGACGGCGGCGCGGGCGTCGGGCCCCGCGGCGGTGCTTACCCGGCGAACCTTAAGCAGCACACAGAGCGACATCAAGGACATCTACGGGCGAATCGACCGCGGAGCGCGTCAGACAGCTCGCCAGACGTTGTCGAAGGCCGCGTCCTCGATGTCTCGCCGCTGCCGTACGGCCCCCAGTTCCATGACGGCGTCGTTGACGGTGGCCAGGACGGTCACGACCTGATCGTCGGCGAGCTCGGCGACCCGGTCCTCGGCCGGCTGCTCCCCGATCCCCGCGGCGGCGGCGAGGCCGGCCAGCACCGGTTCACGCGACGCCCAGCGGTCGGCCGCCCGGCTCCGGGCCGGCGAATCGGCCGGCACCGGCGGATCCGTCCGGAAGGAGATCCGGCGGGCGTGCGGCCGGGTGACCAGCCCTTCCGACTCCAGGGCGGCAAGATGGGCGGCGGCCAGACCGCGGCCCCGGCGCCACAACCATTCCTCGACGGATTCGTAGGGCGTCTGCCGTACGAGTGACGAGGCGGCCTCGCCCAGCAGTCCCTCACCGTCGGCGGGCGGCAGCCCGGGGACCACGCGGTGCTCGTCCAGGGTGACGGCCTCGGCGTCCATGAGGTCGATCAGCTCCGCTCCCGCGAGCGCGAGCGACAGCTCACCCTGCGCCACCGGAGGGGTGGAGGGGGTGTCGAGGGCGACGATCATCAGGTCCCGTGCCGTGGTCATGAGCGACTCCCTGTCAGTGGCTCCCCGTCAAAGGGGTGGTGGCACATCCCACAGACGACACATCGTACGACCACCACACCGGGGAACGACGAAAAGCCGCCTTCCCATCCATGAGAAGGCGGCTTCCGACCTGCTACAAGCTGGTCGGGACGACAGGATTTGAACCTGCGACCCCTTGACCCCCAGGAGTGCGGGCTACCGCGATCATCTGGATGAACCGGCTGTTCCAAGGGCAGATACCGTGCGCTTCGCGGTGTGAAGTACGGCATCGCGCATGCCGTTCGGTCCCCAACTGGTCCCCATGACGCAGACCAGGTCCAGACTGAGCTTCCCCCGAGATGCGGTGGAGGGTGGCAGAGGGGCGGATGGGTCTCATGAGAGGAGCCCACACGATGCCCGCACCGAGGAAAGACCCGCTGGAGTTGCGTGAGCGTGCGGTGCGGATGTACCGCACGGCCGAGCCGAAGCCGGTGATCCGCCGTCTGGCCGAGGAACTCGGCGTGCACCACGAGGCCCTGCGGGGCTGGATCCGGCAGGCCGACGCCGGTGAGCGGGGCGACCTGCTCACCACCGCCGAGCGGGAAGAGTTGACGACCCTGTGCAAGGAGAACGCCCAGCTCAAGCGGTCGAACGAGATCCTGAAAGCCGCCTCGGCTTTTTTCGCCTAGGAACTCGACACGACCCGGCGCAGGTACTGACGTTCGTCGACGAACACAGTGACCTCGGTGTCGAGCCCGTCATCCGGGAACTCTCCATCCCCTCGTCCACCTACCACCGCTGGCGCCAGGCCGAGAAGCAGCCGTGCGAGCGGCGCCGCCAGGACATCGAGCTGACCGGGCAGATCCGGCAGGTCCACGCCGACTCCGGCGGGATCTACGACTCACCCCGCGTGCATGCCGTCCTCGCACGCGAAGACCTCCGCATCGGCCGCTGGGGGTGCCCCCGCTTGCGGGGGAGCGTCGAGCGGCTGATGCGGGAGGCCGGCCTGGCCGGCATCAGCCCACGCCGCACGGGCAGGGGCTCCACCCGCCGCGACCCGGACGCCGACCTCGCCCCCGACCTGGTGCAACGCGACTTCACCGCACCCGCACCGAAGCGGCTGTGGGTCACCGACCTCACCATGATCCCCACCGGCGAGGGCCCCCTGTGGCTGTCCGCGATCCGGGACGCCTTCTCCCGCCGGGTCGTGGCCTGGGAGACCTCCGCCCGCGCGGACGCCGACCTGGTCCTCACCACGCTGGAGTACGCCCTGACCGGCCGCGAGGTCACCCCCGGCACGCTCATTCACCATGCCGACCACGGCTGTCAGTACACGTCCATCAAGCTCACAACCCGCTTACTCCGGGCAGGAGTCCAAGCGTCCATGGGCTCGGTCGGCGACTCGTTCGACAATGCCCTGGCGGAGAACCTGTGGATGCTGATCAAGACCGAGTGCATCCGCGGCCGCGTCTTCGCCACCAGAGCCGAAGCGAACCTCGCGCTCTTCGAGTACGTCGACGGGTTCCACAACCCCCGCCGCATCCAGAAACGACTCGGCTGCCTCAGCCCCATCGAGTTCGAGGAGAAGCACTACGCCGACCAGGCAACGGCCGAACCGGTGAACCTGAAACCCCGCAAACCTGCCCTGACCAGCTAGTCAGCCACTCCCGCACAGCGGGGACCTCACTCCGCCCTCCCGGCCACGCCGGCGCTCGCCGGTCCGTGACCAGGGCTGTGGACGTCCGAGTGCACCATCACGCCACAGCGGAGGAAGAGACAGGCCCTCCCGCGTGCTCCAGGCTAAGCATCCAGCGCACCTCCGTCCTACGGTCCCGTCGCCGGGAAGGGCCGGCGATACGCCCGGAAAGCCCTGTTCGCTGCGAGCGCCGGGCGACCGTTGTTTACTGGCTATGAGCGGTGACCGGCAGGACACGGCTGCCCGGGCGACCAAGCGGTAGTGCTCCCCCATGGCTGATCAGTTTCCCGAAGTCGCTGCCCGGGTTCTCGGTCCGCGCACCGTCGCCGCCAGGGCAGCGAAACCGTGTGGCCGCAAGGGGACCACCCTGCACAGGGCGGACTGATCAGCGTGCTGGACCGCGTCGGCCTACGGTCCCATCACCGCCTTGAAAGGAAGCACGACATGGCGCAGCCCCATCCCGACGAATCCAATGCCACGCCCGGACCGGAGGCCCGGTTGAGCCGACTGGAGGCACAGGTCGCAACCCTGGCTGAGGCCGTCCGGGTACTCGCCCATGGCCTGGAGAACATCCCGTCGGAGGACGTTCCCCCCGAGGAAGCGGCACGCGGTGCACGACTCGCCCACGAACTCCTGCTCTCCCAGGGCCTGTAGACGCTCCCCGGCGCCGGAAGAAACCGATTCGGCAGCGGTGACCGGCACCGGGCCCGATGCGCCGGTCCCGGTCGAAGAAATCACAGGGAGTCGGCGATGACCCATGCACAAGGACGAAACCCGATCGTGGTCGGCGTCGACCCTGATCCCGGCAGACGCGCGGCGCTTGCCTGGGCCGCCGACGAGGCGGACCGGCGCCGCCTGCCCTTGCTTCTTGTCCTCGCGCAGAACGTGCCGATCCCCGGACACCGGCCGACCGGCGGCCGGCCGTCCTGGGAGGAGTGGAACGAGGCACTGCACGCCACGGGCGACAGCGTGCTGAAGGAGGCGGTGGCCTTCGTCGAGTCCCGGTATCCGCAGCTACCGGTGTCCGGGCTGCTGGCCGAGGGGCATCCAGCGTGGGTGCTGCGCGAGCAGGCACAGAACGCCCCCATGATCGTGCTCGGTTCCTGGCATCTGAGTCCCCTCCGGGAGCTCTTCACCTCCGCCGCCGTCACCCTGCCGCTGATCGCTCACGCGCCCTGCCCCGTGGTGACCGTCCCCGAGTCGGAACACATCACACAGGAGCCCCCATACTTCGTGGTCGGAGTCGACGGCAGCCCTCATTCCGCCGCCGCCGCCGACTTCGCCTCCGAGGAGGCCGCCCTGCGCGGCGCCATCCTGCGGGCCCTGTACGTGCGGCACCCACCGCGGCTCGGAGTCCTGGACGAGGACGCGGCCGTCCAGGAGTGCCGCCGGCTGCTGTCGGAGACCGTCGCCGGGCTTACCGCCGCCCATCCGGAAGTGGAACTGCACCACGAGGTCGTAACCGGCCACCCGGTACAGGTCCTGGCCACGGCGTCCGAACACGCCCTCGGTCTGGTCGTGGGCACCCGCGGGCACGGCGGCTTCACCGGCATGCTGCTGGGCTCCGTCAGCCAGGGCGTGCTGCACCACGCCCGCTGCCCGGTCATCACCGTCCCGCACACCGACCAATAGCACGCATGCAGCGGGGCGGCCCCTCGCCGGTCACCCGCAGCACGGCTCCCGGCTGGGTGCGCGGAGGAATGACCCGCACATCGCCCGAGGCGGCCCCGGTTCGAGCGGCACACCGAGCATCGGCCGACACTGCCGGGGAAGGGGCAGCCCCTGCTGCTGCCCGGACGGCCGTCCTCACCATGCGCGCGATGCTCACCGGGGCCGGAAACACGGAGCCTGGCGTCGGACGCCAAGAACGCCCGGGCGCGCGGCAGGCGGGACCATACCGCTGTACCTGAGCACCGCCCGTGGCCGGAGCGCGCGTTCGTCCTCAGGCTGCCGTATGCGGGACCGGGGCCATGTGGTCGGTGAACCAGTCACGGGCCAGCTCGGTCACCTGCTCCAGGGCGCCGGGCTCCTCGAAGAGGTGGGTGGCGCCGGGGACGACGGCGAGCCGGTTCTCGCAGCGCAGCCGGGCCTGTGCATCGCGGTTGAGGTCGAGTACCAGCTGGTCGTGGCCCCCGACGATCAGCAGCGTGGGCGCCGTCACCTCCGGCAGTCGTGGCCCGGCCAGGTCGGGCCTGCCGCCCCGGGAGACGACCGCGGCGATCCGCGCGCCCGGCTGGGCGGCCGCCCACAAAGCGGCGGCGGCGCCGGTGCTGGCGCCGAAGTACCCGACCGCCAGCCCCTCGGTCTCGGGCTGTATGCGCAGCCAGTCGGTGGCGCCCGCCAGCCGCCGGGCCAGCAGGCCGGTGTCGAAGACGTTGGCCCGGTCGGTCTCCTCGGCCTCGGTGAGCAGGTCGAACAGCAGGGTGCCCAGCCCGGCCCTGTTCAGCCCGGCGGCGACGAACCGGTTACGCGGACTGTGCCGGCTGCTGCCGCTTCCGTGCGCGAACAGCACCACCCCGGCCGCGCCCTCGGGCACGGTCAACTGCCCGCGCAACACCACCGCGCCGACCTGGACGTCCACCTCCCGATCCTCGGGCACAGCGTGACGCTGCTCGGTCCGGTGGGTGCTCACGGGGCGGGCGAGCGCCTCTTCCAGACAGGCGACGACCTCGTCGTCGTCGGTCTGGGAGAAGTCGGCGTAGAACTGTCCGATGGCGTAGAAGTCCCGCGGGGTGTGCGGGCACACCAGTTCGTCGGCGTCCTCGCCGAGCCGTGCGGTCCAGTCGTGCGGTGCCACGGGGACCGCCAGCACGATCCGTGCCGCCCCGCGGGCCCGGGCGATCCGGCAGGCCGCGCGCGCCGTCGACCCCGTGGCCACCCCGTCGTCGACCACCAACACCGTGCGGCCCTGCAGGTCGAGCGACTCCCGCCCGCCCCGGTAGTGCCGGGCACGCATGCCCAGCACCTCCCGCTCACGGGCCTCGACCTCGGCCAGCTCCTCCGGGGTGATGCGCGCCATGCGCACCACGTCATCGTTGATCACGCGCACCCCGCCCTCACCGATCGCGCCCATCCCCAGTTCCGGCTGGAACGGCACCCCCAGCTTCCGCACCAGGCACACGTCCAGTGGCGCGCCGAGCGCCCCGGCGACTTCTGCCGCGACCGGAACCCCGCCGCGGGGCAGGCCCAGCACCACCACCTCGGTCCCCTTCAGGTGTCCCAGCCTGGCAGCGAGTTGCCGGCCGGCATCACGACGATCCAGGAAGAACACGATCCGACCTCCTCGTCCCGGAACAAGACGGTGACGCCAAGCGCGCCCCGTAACCCCATCCTCACCCCCGCGGAAAACGGATGCGCACCGCTGCGAGGCGCGCTCGCGGGGATGGAGTACAGGCTCCGGGCATCAGGAGACGATGAGCCTTTGCCCGGGGGTCCTCTCCGTCCGGGCGGGCTGACGTACGCGCCGCACCGACGGGTGCCACCCGTCGTACGGCGGTCAGGTGGCCGTGTCAGTCCCCGGCGGAGTGCGGCACGACAACGACCGGACAGGGCGCATGGTGCATGAGGCCCTGGCTGACCGAGCCGAGCAGCAGTCCGGAGAACCCGCCCAGCCCACGGCTGCCCACCACCAGCACCACCGCCCACCGGGCCGCGTCGCTGAGCACCCGTACCGGGTGCCCGCGAACCACCGTGTGCTGGACCTCGACCTGGGGGTACTTGTCCCGCCAACCGGCCGTGGACTCCGCCGGTACCCGCCGCACCTCGTCCTCCGCATCCTCCAGCGCCAGATCGCGGAGGTAGGGCGGCTGCCAGGCCGAGACCGCGATCACGCGGGCTTCGCGGAAGGCGGCCTCCTCGAAGGCGAACCGCACCGCCTCCGTCGACACGGCCGAACCATCCACACCCACCACGACATGAGGCGGGGCATGTGTCACCGGCTCCGGCTCGCGGACCGCAACGACCGGGCACGGTGCGTGCGTGACGAGCGGCTTCCCCACCGACTCGCGGCTGAACAGGTCCCGCACGATGCCGCGGTGCCGCGAGCCGATCACCACCATGGCGCTGCCCGCCGCCCGGGCCCGCAAGACGTCCACCGGGGAGCCGTCGGCAAGTTCGCCGACCACGGTGAGCCCCGGATGCCGTCCGACGGCGAAGCCCCGCGCGTCCTCCAGCACCGGCGCGTAGGCGGCACGGATCGCCGGGCCCCACGACGTCCACAACGAGCTCAGCTCGGCGGACCCGCCCTCCAGCCCGGGCACGTCAACGGCGAGCACCACATGGAGCGGCAGACGCCGAAGCGCCGCCTCGTCCGCGGCCCAGGCCAGGGCCAGCCTGGCGCCTGGCGTGGCATCCACCCCGACGACAACCGCTCCCCGCACATGCAACGTGCTCATGCTTGCGTTCCTTTCTCAGCCCAGTGCACTGCCGTTCGGACGTCCGTCCACGTGGTCAGGTGTCCCCGAGGTGCGACGCCCGAAGCGGAAGGAGCGCGTCCGCAACAGCGGCCAGGCGCCTCTTGACGTCCAGGGCAGCTCCTCGACGTCTTCCCACAGGAGGGGACTCCCGGCCCCCTCGACGGGCCCCCAGCGTCGGCCCATGCCCAGCCTTCACGCCCCCTGCGTCCCTTACCGTCACGGCATGGGCCTCGGCCTGCGGCACCTTTCGGGCGCTGTCCAGGGTCACCAGCCCGACCGGGGGCCCGTCCTCGGTCACCGGGAACGCCGAGTGCCGGTAGTGGTAGCGCGCATCGGTGAGGAAGCCCGCCACCGTGGTGTCCGCGGGAACCGCGAGAGGTTCGGGCGTCATGGCGTCCCGCACGGGGACCCCGGCGAGCGCGCCGCACAGCTGGGCCTGCCGTCCCTCGGCGGTGGCGGCCACGATGAGGAACCAACCGATCAGCGCCAGCCACAGTCCGCCGAACGCGCCGGTCCGCAGGAACGCGAGCAGTCCGAGGACGACCAGCAGCCGCCCCAAGACCTGCCCCACCGCGGTCGCCCGCAGCCGGTCACCCGTGCGCCACCACAGGAAGGCGCGCAGCAGCCGGCCGCCGTCGAGCGGTGCGGCGGGCAGCGCGTTGAAGACGGCGAGCAGCACGTTGATGCCCGCCGTCCAGGCCACCATCTCCACCACGACCCCGGGCCCGGACGCCAGGTCGAGCAGCCAGGCGCCGAATGCGAAGAGCCCGCCCAGCAAGAGGCTGACGAGGGGGCCGACGCCGGCGATCCTCAGCTCCGCGCCGGGGCTGGACGCCTCGGTCCTGAGCCGGGCCGCTCCGCCCAGCAGCCACAGCACGATGTCGTCCACCTCGACCCCGTTGCGCCGGGCCACGACGGCGTGCCCCAGCTCGTGTGCGAGCAGGGAGGCGAAGAAGACCACGGCGGTGCACAGGCCGGCCGCCCAGTACACCGCCCAGGCACGCCCCGGATATGTCTCCGGGAGGCGGCCCTGCGACAGGCCGAACACGATGATGCCGAAGACGAGCAGCACGCTCCAGTGCACGCCGACCCGGATCCCCGCGATCCGTCCCAGAACGAACGTCGCCGGCACGGCGCTCTCCCCTGCTCGAGCCGTCACCCGACAAACAGCCGACCCGCTCCGCCCCCACCACCCCGCCTCCCACGGTCCGACGACACGACCATGCAGACCCCCGTCCCCAGGACGGTGCCACGGGTCGGCCGCGCTCAGCTCGGACATCTCGCCGAGCCGACCCTTCTGATCAGCTGGTCCCTCCTGGTCCCAGTACATCCTGGGCCCGACGGCCCCGCGCGCTGGAGGGGCCTGGCCTGAGGACATGGAGCAGAGAGGTGGAGCAGTCGGGGGTGTGACAGCCTTCGTCCGGGCGACAGCGACCTCCTGGTCGCCGCCCGCCGGGCGGCCCCCTTCATGGACGCGCTCACCGAACTGCCCTCCACTGCCGAGGTCATCGCACACGGGGAGAAGAAGGCCTCGATCCGTACCGTCAAGGGCGTCCAGGTCGACCTGCGCGTGGTGCGACCGGACGCGTGGGGTGCCGGGATGCAGTACTTCACCGGCTCCAAGGCGCACAACATCCGCACCCGCACGATCGCGGTCCACCTGGGGCTGGAGCTCTCCGAGTACGGCCTGTTCGAGACCGACGGCGGCAAGCGGGTCACCTCCCGCTCGGAGGACGAGGTGTACGCCCGGCTCGGCCTGCCCTGGATCCCGCCCACCCTGCGCGAGGGCCGGGGCGAGAGCGAAGCCGGCCTGAGCCGACGGCGGAACGCGGCACCCCTCGAGTGCGTGTCCGCGCGTGTCGCGGCGTCCGGCATTCGAGGTTGTACTGAGGGTG
>NZ_JBFAKH010000040.1:0-70845 GCF_040655635.1 Streptomyces sp. NPDC050388 | reverse complement strand
CTGCTCAGGCTGTTCGGCGGCGGCCCGGTCGGCCTGTCCACGCTGGCCGTCGCGGTGGGCGAGGAACGTGAGACCGTGGAAGAGGTCGCCGAGCCGTTCCTGGTGCGGGAGGGCCTGCTCGCCCGTACCCCGCGCGGCCGGATCGCCACGCCCGCCGCGTGGGAGCACTTCGGCCTCGTGCCGCCGCGTGGCTGACGCAGGCGCACTCATTCTGGGACTCAAAACGGTCATACAGTCTCTTGTCCGTTTTTTATGGATGAAGTGTTGATTTTCCCCTCCGGTCGTGCCTAGCGTGGGATTCCAATCGGTTTCGAACAGGTATTCGAACTGAGGCATCGGCCGTGTGGGTGTACGTCTTGCCGGATGAGGACTGTGTCCTGTCCCTCCCCAAGCCCACCCCGAACCGCCGTCGGATGCGCCAGAGGAGAACGGCGTGAACAGCTTCACCTTCACCCCCGCAACCAAGGAGCAGGCCAAGGCCCGCATCGCGCTCACCGGGCCCACCGGGTCGGGCAAGACCTACAGCGCGCTCGTCATCGGCACCGGGATCGGCGACCGGATCGCCTTGATCGACACCGAGCACGGCAGCGCTTCCAAGTACGCCGACGAGTTCGCTTTCGACACCCTCCCGCTCGTGACGTTCGAGCCCCCCGCGCTCGTCGAGGCGCTCGCGGTGGCAGCCCACGAGGGTTACGACGTCGTGATCGTCGACTCGCTCACGCACTTCTGGTCCGGCTCGGGCGGGATGCTGGAGCAGGTCGACAACGCCGCGAAGCGCGTCGCGGGAGGCAACACCTTCGCCGGCTGGAGGGAGGCCCGCCCCCTGGAGCGGGCGATGATCGACGCCCTGCTCGCCTACCCCGGTCATCTCATCGCCACCATGCGCACCAAGACCGAGTACGTCGTGGAGGCGGACGAGCGCGGGCGCAAGGTGCCGCGCAAGGTCGGGCTCAAGCCCGAGCAGCGAGAGGGAATCGAGTACGAGTTCGACATCGTCGGCGACCTCGATCACGAGAACACCCTGGTGATCTCCAAGTCCCGGGCGAAGCCGCTCGCCGGGCTCGTCGTCCGCAAGCCGGATGCGGCGTTCGCCGAGGCCGTCCTGGAATGGCTCAACGCCGGCAAGCCCACCCCGAGCGCGTCCGACTACCTCACGACCGCCACCGCCCCGCACACCACCTATGAGGAACTCCGCGGCCTTTACGAGGAGGCGCGCCGGCACAACCTGCTCGCCGCCGCCGTTCTGGACCCCGCCGGGGGTTCGACCACGCTGGGCGAGCTCATCGTGCGCCGCGGCACCGAAGCGAGGAAAGAGGCCGAAAAGAGGATCGAGCAGACCGAGGAGACCGAGCAGACCGAGCGGAAGGGTGAGGCAGCGTGAACCTCCGGGACCACGCCACCCGGGTCGTCGTGCTCAGGGTGCTGCGCGACGCGGTGGAGGCCGAGTACCGGGCCGAGCGCCGCGCGGTCCTCGACGGGCTGCGTGCGGCTCGTGCCGAGCTCGCCCTCAAGTCGATGCGGGTGACCCTGCCGGACGACATCCCGATCGCCACCCTCACGCTCATCGATCCCCAGCCGGCGGTCGTGGTCGCCGACGAGGAAGCCTTCACCGCCTGGGTGGCCGCGAACCACCCCGGCGAGGTGGAGACCCAGGTCCGGGTGCGCCCCGCCTGGAAGCGGGAGTTCGTCGGCCGGCTCGCCTGCTTCGACCCGGTCGCCGATCCGCACACCGGCGAGGTGATCCCGGGCCTGGTGGTGGCGCCGGCCTCCGAACCGCGTTCGTTCAGCCTGCGGCCCGTGCCCGGCGGAGCGGAACGGGTCGCCCGGGCCTGGCACACCGGCGAGATCGACCTGCGCCGGCTGCTCGCCCTCGGCGGCGGCGAGACGTGATGACCACCGCCACGGCGCGCTCCGACAGGGATCTGTCCGCCACTCTGTGGTTCCTGATCTCACAAGCCGGTCACCTCGGCTGCGGCCGCTGGAGTCTCGGGAGCGACGGGCGGCTGCGCTGCGCCTGCGGGACCGTCCTGTACCTGTACCGGCAGTCGGCGGACGGGGCGGGAAGCGGGGCACCGGATTCACCCGGGACGCGCCCCCGCGGAAGGGAGGAACGGATGACGCCGACCGAGACCGCAGAGCTCGCCGGCCTGGTCGCGGCGATGTGCCCGTCGATGCATCTGGAGGAGACCGCGACGGACGCCTGGCACCTCCTGCTCGCCGACCTGGACATCGCCGACACGCGGGAGGCCGTGATCCGGCTGGGCCGCAGGCAGTCCCACATCGACGCCGCCGACATCCGCGCCGAGGTGCACACGATCCGGGAGGAGCGGCTCGCCCGCGACCCACTGCCACTCCCGGAAACCGACCCGGACGACCCGCACCGCTACCGCACGGAACTCCTCGCGATCGTGACCGCGATCGCCTCGGGACAGCGCGTCAAGCGGGCCCCCGCCGTCCCGGCCCAGCCACCGCCCGCCCTCGCCGGCCGCTCGAAAAGCGACCTCCGCGTCCACGCCCTCCGCGTGCCCTGCCCCTGGTGCGGGGCTGCCGTCGGCCGTCCCTGCACCGTCCCCCGGCTCGGCATCCCGATGCAGAACGCTCCGGCCCACGCTTCGAGACTGATCGCGGCGGGGCCTGTCGAACGAGAAGAACGAGAAGGGCGAGAAGAACAAGGTGGAGAACAAGGCGAAAAGGGGCCGGGCAGTGAGCCCGAGGACACCCCGGAGCGCCGGCGTTGCCGTCGGGCAGCCGACTTCTCCCGTCCGTTCGTGCGTTAGGAGTACCTCTCATGGTCGGCGAGACCGTCGTCACCGTCGTCGGCAACCTGACCGACGACCCCGAAATCCGCACCACCCCGTCCGGCGACGCGGTCACACACTTCACCGTCGCCTCCACGCCCCGCACCTTCGACCGGCAGAGCAACGAGTGGAAGGACGCCGACACGCTGTTCCTGCGCTGCTCGGCCTGGCGGCAGACGGCGGAACACGTCGCCCAGTCCCTGGCGCGCGGCACCCGCGTCATCGTCCAGGGGCGGCTGCACCAGCGGACGTACGAGACCAGGGAAGGCGAGAAGCGGACCGTCATCGAACTGGAGGCCTTGGAGATCGGCCCCTCCCTGCGCTACGCCGCCGCGACGGTCAGCAGGATTCCGCGCGCGGGCACGCCCGGCGGCACCCTCTTCGACACCGCCCCGTCCACGCCGAACGACGGGCCGGGGGTTCCCGGCGGGGACAAAAGCGCCTCCCGCGAGCACGACAGCCCCACGTTCCCTTTCTGATCCGGGCGAAGAACTGCCGGGTGATCGTCATGAAGGACCTCCCGCCAAGCGGCCAGGCACGGCTCGAGAGCTGGACCCCGGCCGCCGCCATCGGCCTGACCTGCACCGACTGCCACCCCGAATACCGGGAGACCGCCTCCGAAGTCCGGCCGGACAACGGGAGCGAGGCGGCCCGCAGCGAAACCTTGCGGATCGCTGCCGTCCCGCCCTCCCCGGTGACGCGGGGACGGATCGTCGGTGCCGGACGGGGCCTTGAAGGAGTGGACCGAGAACTGCTGTGAACGAACAAGTATCCGATATGTGTGCAGGGGACGCACAGGACTCCCAGGGTGGCGACCATGAAAGAACAGGACCGCGAGCAGGCGCTCGAGATCGCCCTCGCCCAGATCGAGAAGCGGTTCGGCCAGGGCTCGGTCATGCGCCTCGGCGACGATCCCTGGGCTCCCATCGAGGTCATCCCGACCGGCTCCCTCGCCCTCGACGTGGCCCTCGGCGTCGGCGGTCTGCCGCGCGGGCGGGTCGTGGAAATCTACGGCCCGGAGATGAGCGGGAAGACCACCATCGCGCTGCACACCATAGCCAACGTGCAGCGGGTCGGCGGGACCGCGGTGTTCATCGACGCCGAGTACGGCCTCGACATCGAATACGCGAAGAGGCTCGGCGTCGACATCGACAACCTGATCCTGTCCCAGCCGGACACCGGCGAGCAGGCACTGGAGATCGCCGACACGCTGGTCCGCTCCGGCGCCGTCGACCTCATCGTCGTCGACTCCGTCGCGGCGCTGGTGCCGCGCGCGGAGATCGAGGGCGAGATGGGCGACAGCCACGTGGGTCTGCAGGCCCGGCTGATGAGTCAGGCGCTGCGGAAGATCGCCGGTGCGCTCAGCCAGTCGAAGACCACGATGATCTTCATCAACCAGCTCCGCGAGAAGATCGGCGTGATGTTCGGCTCCCCGGAGACCACGACCGGTGGCCGGGCACTGAAGTTCTACGCCTCGGTGCGCCTCGACATCCGCCGCATCGAGACCCTCAAGAGCGGCACCGAGGCGGTCGGCAACCGCACCCGCTGCAAGGTCGTCAAGAACAAGATCGCACCACCCTTCAAGCAGGCCGAGTTCGACATCCTCTACGGCCAGGGCATCAGCCGTGAGGGTGGCCTGATCGACATGGGCATCGAGCACGGCTTCGTCCGCAAGGCCGGCGCCTGGTACACCTACGAGGGCGACCAGCTCGGCCAGGGCAAGGAGAACGCCCGCAACTTCCTCAAGGACAACCCCGACCTCGCCGACGAGATCGAGAAGAAGATCCTGGAGAAGCTCGGTATCGGGGTGCGGCCGGAGGCTCCGGTGGCGGAGCCCGGCACCGACGCCGTCCCCGCCGGCTCCATCGGCCTCACGACGCCGCAGGCCGCGACCACTACGCCGCCGACAACGGCATGGACGTGACCACCGCGCTCAACGTCGCATGGCCGCCGATCATGCCACGCCGGCCTGCCTCGACCAGGATCGAGCGGGTGTCGAGCCCGTGACCTCCGGCCGCCGCCTCGGCGTGGCGCAGGGAGCCGGAGTACACGCCCGCGTACCCGAGGCTCAGCGCCTCCCGGTCCATCCGGACCTCGCGGTCCTGCGGTGGCCGTGCCAGGTCGTCGGCCGCGTCCATCAGCGGGAACGACTCGCAGCCGTGGTGCCGACCCCTCAGGGTGGAACGCGTCCACGGACACGACGCGCTCCAGTTGCCCTCTCGCGTCGGCGGCGTCCTGCCGCTGAACGGCACCGCCGCGGCCGTCTTCGCCGGGGGAGAGACGGCCGCCGCGCTGTCCGTCGCGCGGTTCCGGCGGCGCGCTTCGGGCCCGCCCAGCTCGCCTCCGCGGTCCGCACGCGCACGGCTGCCCCGGGCCTCTCCCGCACCCTGCGCGGCGGCGCGTAGCCGCACGTGCCGCGGCGGGACGCCCGACCGAGGCACGGCCCGCCTCCGTGTGGTCGAATCGTCTGTGGAGGGAAAACGAGAACATGCCGAGAGCATGACGAGATCACGGAGCGGGCCCGGAGCCGACCGTGCGCCGTGCCCGCCTCGCGGTGGCCGGGTTCCGGGCGGTCACCGATGACAGCAGTGCCACCCGTGCCAAGGAGTCACCCATGAGCGCCCGCGCCCCCGTCGTGCCGGCCGGCCTCGACGGCATCCGCACCCACCTCGAGGAGGTCTACCAGGACCTGCACCGGCACCCCGAACTCGGACTGCGGGAACACCGCACCGCGGGGAAGGTGTCCGAGGCCCTGCGCTCGTTCGGCTACGAGGTCACCGGCGTCGGCGGAACCGGGGTGATCGGCGTCCTGGAGAACGGGGACGGCCCGACCGTCATGGCGCGTGCCGACATGGACGCCCTCCCGGTGCGCGAACAGACCGGCCTGCCCTACGCCTCCACCGCGACCGTGACCGCCCCGGACGGCACCGAGCAGCCCGTCATGCACGCCTGCGGACACGACATGCACGTGACCTGCCTGCTGGGCTGCGCGCGGCTGCTGGCCGAGGACCGCGACACCTGGCGGGGCACCTTCGTGGCGCTCTTCCAGCCCTCGGAGGAGAACGGCGACGGAGCCGATGCCATGATCGCCGACGGGCTGACGTCCAGGTCGCCCCGGCCCGACGTGGTACTGGCCCAGCACGTGCTGCCCTATCCGGCCGGATACGTCGGCACCCGCCCCGGGCCGTTCCTGTCGGCGGCCGACAGCCTGCGCATCACCGTCCACGGACGGGGGGCGCACGGTTCCATGCCCCAGGCCGCGGTGGACCCCGTCGTGATGGCCGCGATGATCGTCGTACGTCTGCAGACCGTCGTCTCCCGGGAACTGGCCGCCACGACCCCGGCCGTGGTCACGGTCGGCAGCATCCACGCGGGCACCGGCCCCAACGTCATTCCCGACAGCGCCGTCATCGAGCTCAACGTGCGCACCTACGACGACGCCACGCGCCGCCACGTCCTGGACGCGATCACCCGGATCGTCCGTGCCGAGTGCGCGGCGTCCCGCTCGCCCGAGGAGCCCGAGATCGAGCGGACCACCTCCTTCCCGCCCACCGTCAACGACGAGGCGGCGACCCGTAGGGTCGCCGAGGCGTTCGCCGCGCACTTCGGAAAGGACGCGCACACCATCGACCTGCAGACCGCGAGCGAGGACATGAGTGAGATCCCCGGTGCGTTCGGAGTGCCGTTCACCTACTGGGGCATCGGATGCGTCGACCCCGCCCGCTATGCCGAGGCCGCCCGCAAGGGCACCCTCGACCAGGACATCCCCGTCAACCACAGCCCCGCCTTCGCCCCCCTCGTCCAGCCCACCCTGGACACCGGCGTCCGTGCCCTGACCGTGGCCGCCCTCGCCTGGCTCGGCACCTGAGCCGTCAGTGCCGGCCCGGCCCGCCGCTGCCGAACCCGCCGCTGCCGCCCTCCTCCCAGCGGGGCCGGTCCTGGGAGGTGCCGGTGCGGCTGCCGGAGCTGCCGCCGTGCAGGTCGTGCGGCAGCAGGCGGTCGTCGCTCCGGGGCATCTCGTCGGGCTCCCGGCGTTCACGGGCCTCACGCACCGGGCCCTCCTCGGGCGTCCGGGGCTGTTCATCGGGGTGCGGCCTGGGCGAGTCCCCGCGCCTGACTCGGCGGCTGCCGAGCGTGAACAGGCCGATCAGCAGGCCCACGACCAGCACGGCCACCACCACCAGCCCGATGCCGATGGTGCCGCGGCTCGCGGCGAGATCGGCCGACTCGGCCCCGGAGGCGTGCATCAGGGTGTTCACCGCAGTACTCAACATGGCTCCCGAGTGCCCAGGGCTCGCCCGCCGAACCCTTCGGACGGGCCACGGGGGCGCGCCCCCGTGGGGGCCGCGGTGAGGGACGGACGACGAACCCGGGAGTGCGGCGGGTTTGACCGCCCGCGGCCAGGGCTACCCGCGCGGCGTGACGACGACATCGCAGCAGGAGCTGTTCCGGTTTCTCGAGGACCGTTTCGCCTGTGCGCAGGCGTGCACGGAGTGCGCGCGGGCCTGCGCGGTGCGGGCGAGCCTCGTGGACCCGGACAGCGGCAGGAACCAGGAACTCGTGCGGCGCAGGGGCATCATGTGCGCGGAGGTGTGCGACGCGACGTGCCGTGTGCTGTCCGAGGACAGCCAGGTGGACGAAACGACCATCCGGCTCCAGGTGGAGTGGTGCCGGCAGGTGTGCCTGGAGGGCGCGCACGTCTTCGACGGGCACTCCGGTGCGGAGCGCACGGCCGAGGCGTGCCGGGCCTGCGCGCGTGCCTGCACGGACTTCCTCACCACGTTGAACTGACGGCGAGGACGCTCTCCAAGAAGCGTGTCCCTCGACGGAGCGTGCTCTTCGTCGAGGGGCGTGCTTCATCGGGCGCAGACCTGGTCGGGTCGCCTCGGCGGGATGATCTCCGGGGTTCGCCGGTGCGGCCGGCCCGGCGGACTTGTGAGGTCACCCCTCGGCCTTTTTGTTACCGGGAGTGAGTGGCCGAGGTACTGCTGTGCGTCTCCCCTGAGGAGGAGCTGCTTGGCGGTCAGGCCGAGGAAGTCGGCCTTCTTGACGCCGGCGCCCACGGGGCGTTCGCCGAGTGGGTGGGGGTTCCCGGATCGGGCCCACCCTGTGGACCGGTGCGGACCCAGGACCTCGAGCGCGGGCACCGGAGCGGCGCAGGCGATGCGGGTGGGGGCGTCCTGGGTGAACACCTGGTACCCGCGCGACCTGCGCTCGCCGTTCGGTGGTGCCGACCGTCCGCCTCGACGAGGCGGTGCGCACCGCGGTGCCGATTCCTCAGCTCACGGCGGACACCGAGCTGGGACTCGAGGAGGCCTGCGCCGTGCAGGCCGCCGGGCTCCCGTTTCTCGGGGCGGCAGGGCGCCGGGACCGCCGCCGTACCGGGCGTCCCGGAGGAGGGGCGCGCCGCAAGAGGGGTGGGCACCGTACAAAATCGGGCGAGACATCGCCATACTGGACGGGCCAGGGGAGGGCGCGTTGGACATCGACGGGGGCGGGAGATGGGGGACAGCAGGCTGATCCATGGCCGGTACCGGCTGCTCGATCCGATCGGGCGGGGCGGCATGGGGGAGGTGTGGCGGGCACGCGACGAGTCACTCGGCAGGCAGGTCGCCGTGAAGTGCCTCAAACCACTGAACGCCCACCACGACCATTCCTTCAGCCGGGTACTGCGTGAGCGGTTCCGGCGGGAGGCCCGGGTGGCGGCGTCCCTGCAGCACCGCGGGATCACCGTCGTGCACGACTTCGGCGAGTCCGACGGAGTGCTGTATCTGGTGATGGAGCTGCTGCAGGGACGTGACCTCAGCCGGCTCCTGGAGGACAACAAGCAGCACCCGCTGCCGGTCGACGAGGTCGTGGAGATCGCCGAGCAGGTCGCCGCCGCCCTCGCGTACACCCATGACCAGGGCATCGTGCACCGGGACCTGAAGCCCGCCAACATCGTGCGGATCGCCGACGGCACCGTGAAGATCTGCGACTTCGGCATAGCCCGCCTCGGCCACGACATCGGATTCACGTCCCGGCTGACCGGCACCGGCGTCGCGATGGGCACGCCGCACTACATGTCGCCGGAGCAGATCAGCGGCACCGAGGTCGACCGGCGCAGCGACCTGTACTCCTTCGGCTGCGTGCTCTACGAGATCGCCACCGGGGTGCCCCCCTTCGACCTCGACGACGCGTGGGCGATCCTCGTCGGCCACCGTGACACCCCGCCCCGGCCGCCGCGCGGCCACCGCGCCGAACTGCCCGAGCGGCTGGAGCGGATCATCCTCGACCTGCTGGCCAAGGAACCGGGCCGGCGCCCCGACAGCGCACGCGAACTGGCCCGCCGGATCGGCGCACTGCGGGCCGCGCCGGCGCGGCTGCCGGTGCCGGCCGCGGTGACGGCCTGGCCGGAGCCCGCGGGCCCGACCGGTGCGGGCGAACGTGTGGCTCTGCCGCCCCCGGCGGCCCCGGCGCCCGAGCCGGTGGCGGGTGCGCCGCGGCTGCCGTCCTGGACCCGCGGCATGACCGGCGGCCGCAAGGCGGTCGCCGCCGGAGCGCGCACCGCGCCCCCGGATCCGGCGGCCGGGCTGTCCGGCGAGTGGATCGCCCGCCCCGCGACCGGCCGTGCCGAGCCGCCCCCGCAGGAGGAGCGGCCCGTCCCGTCGCCGGAGGCCCTGACCGCCCTGGCCGGACGGCACAACGCGGGCCTGAGCCTCGGCCGCCTCGACCGCTGGACGGAGGCGGGGGAGGTGCACCGCGCGGTCGCCGCGGAACGCGAACACCTCCTCGGCCCGGACCACCCCGACACCCTCGCCAGCCGCTACGAGGTCGCCTTCACCCTCAGCCGCACCGGCCGCGCCGCCGACGCGCTGCGCGCGTACAAGCACGTGGCCGAGGCCCGTATCCGCGCGCTCGGGTCCGACCACCCCGACACCCTGGCCGCCCGTCAGGAAATGGCGTACGTCATGGCCCAGTTGGGCCGGCCCTTCGACGCCCACCAGGTCTATCTGTCGGTGCTCTCCGCCCGCGAGCGCACCATGGGGGCCGAGCATCCCGACACCCTGCGCTGCCGGCACAACCTCGCCTTCAACCTCTCCAGGCTCGGCCGCCTGGAGGACTCGTACAGCATGGCGTGCGAAGTGGCCGCCGCCCGCGCCCGGGTGCTCGGCCCCGACCATCCGGACACCCTGGTCACCCGTTATGAAGTCGCCTACACGCTCGGGCAGTTGGGTCGGTGGGCGGAGGCTCTGGAGACCTACCGCGAGGTCGCCGGAGCCCGCGCGCGGGTCCTCGGCCCGGACCACCCCGACACGCTCGCCGCCCGCTACGAGACCGGCATCGGCCTGGGCCGGCTCGGTCACACCGCCCAGGCCCTCGACCTCTACCGCGGCCTGGTCGACGACCGCACCCGGGTCCAGGGCCCCGCTCATCCCGAGACCCTGCGCGCCCGGCACGGTCTGGGCGTCAACCTCGGCCGGCTCGGCCGCTGGGCGGAGGCCCTCGCCGAGTCCCGGGCGGTGTGCGCCCTGCGTGAGGGGGTGCTCGGCGCCGACCATCCGGACACCCTGGTCAGCCGCCGCGAGGTCGCCGTCGGTCTGGGCTGGCTGGGCCGCTGGGCGGAAGCGCTCACCGAGTACCGCAGGGTGGCCGTCGGCCGGGAACGCGTCCTCGGCGCGGACCACCCCGACACCCTCGCCGCCCGCGACGACGAGGCCCGCTGCCTGGAGCAGCTCGGCCACGGCGCCGCGGCCGCCGCGTTGCACCGCGAGGTGGCGGGACTGCGACGGCGGCGGGCCGCGGGCGGAGCCTGACGGCACGGCGGGGCGGCGCGACGCCGTGGCGCGACGCCGTGGCCGAGGGAGCCCGCTGCCTGGTCGGCGCGGATCCGCACGTGCTACGAAGAACCACTTGACTTCCTCCCCCCGCCTAGCGGTAGGGGGTTCCAGCGGTCGCCCGCCGGGGTTCCTGCTTCACCGACGACCGCCCCGTCCGGGAGGACTCCCGTTGAGGTCTTACACCGTCTCCACAGGCAGACGCCGCCAGCCCGGCGGCCAGAATGTTGCGTGCCGCGTTCACATCGCGGTCATGCACGGTGCCGCAGCCGCACGTCCACTCGCGGACGTTCAGCGGCAGCTTCTCGCGGACCGTGCCGCAGGCCCCGCACAGCTTCGAGCTGGGGAACCAGCGGTCGACCATGACGAGTTCGCGCCCGTACCAGGCGCACTTGTATTCCAGCATCATGCGCAGGTCCGTCCAGGCGGCGTCCGAGAGGGCGCGCGCGAGCCTGCCGTTCTTCATCAGGTTGCGGACCGTGAGGTCCTCGATCACGACCGTTTGGTTCTCACGGACGAGACGAGTCGACAGCTTGTGCAGGAAGTCCCGGCGCCGGTCGGCGATCCGCGCGTGCACGCGGGCCACCTTCCGCCGGGCCTTGGCCCGGTTGGCCGAGCCCTTCGCCTTCCGGGACAGCTCCCGCTGCGCCTTGGCCAGCCGGGCGCGGTCGCGGCGCTCGTGCCGGGGGTTGGCGATCTTCTCCCCGGTGGACAGGGTCACCAGGGAGGTGATCCCGGCATCCAGACCGACCGCCGCGTCCGTGGCGGGGGCCGGGGCGATGGTGTCCTCGACGAGCATCGAGACGAACCAGCGGCCCGCGCTGTCGCGGGAGACGGTCACCGTCGTGGGCTCCGCCCCCTGTGGGAGGGGGCGCGACCAGCGGATGTCCAGGGGCTCCGTCATCTTGGCCAGTGTCAGCTTCCCGTCGCGCCATGCAAAGGCGCTGCGGGTGTACTCGGCCGACGCGCGGGACTTCTTCCGGCTCTTGTAGCGCGGGTACTTGGCCCGCTTGGCGAAGAAGTTCGCGAACGCCGTCTGAAGGTGGCGGAGCGCCTGCTGGAGCGGGACGGAGGACACCTCAGCCAGGAAGGCGAGTTCTCCGGTCTTCTTCCACTCCGTCAGCGCGGCGGACGACTGCACGTAGGAGATCCGACGCTGCTCGCCGTACCAGGCCCGGGTGCGCTCCTCCAGCGCCTTGTTGTACACGAGGCGGACGCAGCCGAACGTGCGCGACAGCTCAGCCGTCTGCTCGTCCGTGGGGTAGAAGCGGTACTTGAACGCCCGCTTGACCTGCCGCGCCATGACTCACATTCTATCAGCTCCCGTGTGAGTCAAGGGTGTCGGCCGGTGATCGGCGGACGACGAATCGTCCCGGCGGCGATCCGGCTTTTCCTGCCCGGCTCCGCAGGTGTCCGTTTATCCCCCGCAGGGGGTGCCCCCACCCCGGCCTGAAGGCCGGGGTATCCACGAAGGAGTCCCGATGAGCGCAGACGAGGGAACCCGGACGTACGACGCCGTCATCGTCGGCGGAGGCCACAACGGTCTCGTCGCCGCCGCCTATCTGGCCCGAGCGGGACGCTCCGTCCTGGTTCTGGAGCGGCTGGACCACACGGGCGGGGCGGCGGTGTCCACCCGGCCGTTCGCCGGTGTCGACGCACGGCTGTCCCGGTACTCGTACCTGGTCAGCCTGCTGCCCCGGAAGATCGTCCAGGACCTGGGGCTCGACTTCCGGGTACGCGCCCGCACCATCTCCTCCTACACCCCCGTCGAACGCGACGGGCGGCCCACCGGGCTGCTCGTCGGCGGCGGCGAGCGGCGCACCCGCGAGGCGTTCGCCCGCCTCACCGGATCCGACCGCGAGTACCGGGCCTGGCAGCGTTTCTACGGCATGACCGGCCGTGTCGCCGAGCGGGTCTTCCCCACCCTCACCGGGCCGCTGCCCACCCGCGAGGAGCTGCGTGACGCGATCGACGACGAGGAGGCCTGGCGAACCCTGTTCGAGGAACCGATCGGTGTCGCCGTCGAGGAGCGCTTCACCGACGACCTCGTGCGGGGTGTGGTCCTCACCGACGCCCTCATCGGCACCTTCGCCGACGCCCACGACCCCACGCTCCGGCAGAACCGCTGCTTCCTCTACCACGTCATCGGCGGCGGCACCGGCGACTGGGACGTGCCGGTCGGCGGCATGGGCGCCCTCACCGACGCGCTGGCCGCCGCCGCGCGCGACGCGGGCGCCGTCATCGCCACCGGTCACGAGGCGGTACGGATCGACACGGACGGACGCACGGCCGAGGTCATCCACCGCACGGCCGACGGCGAGGGGGTCGCCGCCGCCCGGCACGTCCTGGTGAACGCCTCCCCGCGGGAGCTGGCGGCGCTGACCGGCGACACACCCCCCGCCCCGGCCGAGGGCGCCCAGCTCAAGGTGAACATGCTGCTCAAGCGGTTGCCCAGGCTGCGCGACAGTTCCGTCGACCCGCGCGAGGCGTTCGCCGGGACCTTCCACATCGCCGAGGGATACGGGCAACTGGCCGCCGCGCACGCGCAGGCCGCCGCCGGTGAACTGCCCGCCGCGCCGCCCTCCGAGATCTACTGCCACTCGCTCACCGACCCGACGATCCTCGGCCCGGACCTCGCCGCACAGGGCTACCAGACGCTCACCCTCTTCGGCCTGCACACCCCGGCCCGGCTGTTCGAACGGGACAACGACGCCGTGCGGGAGGAACTGTTGAAGTCGACGCTCGCCCAGCTCGACGCCCATCTGGCCGAACCGCTCGCCGACTGCCTGGCGACCGACGCGGACGGGCGTCCGTGTCTGGAGGCGAAGACCCCGCTGGACCTGGACCGTGACCTCGGGCTGCCCGGCGGGAACATCTTCCACCGCGAGCTGTCCTGGCCCTACGCCCAGGACGGCACCGGCCGGTGGGGCGTGGAGACCCGGCACGCCAACGTCCTGCTGTGCGGTGCGGGCGCGGTGCGCGGCGGCGGGGTGAGCGGGGTGCCGGGGCACAACGCGGCCATGGCGGTCCTGGAGGCGGGCTGACGGGCCGGGCCGAGGGGAGGGCCGGCGGAGGGCGGCCGGGTGTCAGTCGGCCGACCGGCTCCACCCCACGGCCCGGACGCGTGCCGCGTCCGCCGGGCGGGCCTCGTCGAAGAGCACGCCGTCACCGGTCGCGACGCGCATCCCGTCGACGTACGCACCGCGCCCGACGTACAACCGGTCCGTCGCGTAGCGCCAGCGCAGGGTGAGGCTCCGCGCGGCGGGCAGACCGGCGGTGAGCCCGTGCCAGACACGGCCCGACCAGCCGGTGGCGGCGCCCGAGGGATGCCGTTCCGGCTCCCCGCCCCGGCGTTCCGTGGTGAACGGCACCGGCTGCCAGGTCGCGCCGCCGTCCACCGTGGCCTCCAGGGTGAGGACGTCGGAGCGCGGCTCGGTGTCCCACCACAGGGCGCAGCGCAGCCGCGCGCCGCCGGACGAGGTGTCCACCGCGGGCAGGGTGAGGGTCGCCGTCGCCGAACTCGCCATCCCGGAGAACCAGGCCGTGCGTCCCTGCGCAGGGCGGACCGGGACCGCGCGGGCCAGCCGGTTCGCGGCGGCCACGCGGGGAGCCGACCCCGAACGCCAACTGCGTACGGGATGAACCGAGTTGCCGAGCACGACGAGGAACGAGTCGGTGGTCGGATCGAGTACCAGAGCGGTGCCGGTGAAGCCGGTGTGGCCCGCCGTGCGCGGGGTGGCCATCGCGCCCATGTACCAGTGCTGGTACAGCTCGAAGCCCAGGCCGTGCTCGTCCCCGGGGAAGTCGGTGTTGAAATCGGTGAACATCAGGTCCACCGACTCCGGTCTCAGCACGCGAGCCCGGCCGTAGCGGCCGCCGTTGAGCAGGGTCCGCCCGAGCACGGCCAGGTCCCAGGCGCACGAGAACACGCCCGCGTGGCCCGCGACCCCGCCCAGGCTGTAGGCGTTCTCGTCGTGCACCTCGCCCCACACCAGCCCCCGGTCGAGACCGGACCAGGGCAGGCGGGCGTCCTCGGTGGCGGCGATCCGCGGCTTCCAGGAGGCGGGCGGGTTGTAGCGGGTGCGTCGCATGCCCAGCGGGCCGGTGACGTCGTCATGGAGCAGGACGTCCAGGGTGCGGCCCGTGACCTTCTCCAGCACCAGCTGGAGCGAGATCAGGTTCAGGTCCGAGTACGAGTACGCCGTGCCCGGCGGGCTGACCGGCGCCTCGTCGAGGACGAGGCGGATGCGCTCCTCGTACGTGGGAGCGCTGTAGAGCGGGATCCAGGGACGGAAACCCGAAGTGTGCGTCAGAAGTTGACGAACCGTCACCTTCGCCTTGCCGGCGCGGCCGAAGTCCGGCAGGTACGAGGCGACGGTCGCCTCCAGCTCCAGGGCGCCCCGTTCGATCTGCTGCACGGCGAGGATCGAGGTGAACAGCTTCGACACCGAGGCCAGGTCGAAGACGGTGTCCTCGGCCATGGGGATCTGCCGGTCCGCCGGGAACTCGACGCCGGTGTCGGTCTTCTCGTCGTACGCCTGGTAGCGCACGGCCATGCCGATGGGCCGGTGGAGTGCGACGGTGCCACCGCGTCCGGCGAGCAGCACGGCGCCCGCGTACCAGGGGTGTTCGGGGGACGGACCGAGGAACGCCTCGGCGTCGGTGACGAGTCGGCTCAGATGCTCCGCGAGAAGGCCGGCCTGCCGGGCCGATCCGTGCCGCAGGGTCGGACGCCCGTTGCCCGACGCCGCCGCCGACGGCGGGGCCGCTGCCGCGGGGCCGGCCGGGAGGGAGGCGAAGGCCAGGGCGCCGCCCAGAGCCAGTGCGCGCCCGCCGAGCTGCCGGCGGGTGAGACCGCTCGACCCTGCGTCCGTCATGGGGGTTCCTCCCGTGTCGTGGCCGCGGGCGGCCTGAAAGAATCTTTCGGGGATCGCCTTGCGGGGTGAAACTTTCCTGTCAGGTGCGGGATGTGTCAATGGGGCGTGCGCGGTCGCGGGAGAAGTCGAAGTCCTTGACCTCCCCGGCCGGTCGACCGAGGATCATCTGTCATGACGCCCGGACACGGAAGCACGGTCGACGGACTCCTGCGACGCAGCGCCCGGCGCACTCCGGCGCGTACCGCCATCGAGTACGGCGATCGCACCTGGACCTACGACGCGCTCGACACCGCCGTCTCGGCGGCGGCGAGTGTCCTGCTGGCGGAGGGGCTGTCGCCCGGGGACCGGGTCGGCGCCTACGGCCACAACTCCGACGCCTACCTGATCGGCTTCCTCGCCTGCGCCCGCGCGGGCCTGGTGCACGTCCCGGTCAACCAGAACCTGACCGGCGACGACCTCGCCTATCCGGTCGGCCAGTCCGGCAGCACACTCGTCCTCACCGACCCCGACCTCGCCGGACGGCTCCCGGACGGTGTACGGACGCTGCCCCTGCGCGACGCCGACGGTTCGCTGCTCGACCTGCTGGCCGGGGCGCCCGCGTACGACGGACCCGAGCCGCGCTCCGAGGACCTGGTGCAGCTGCTGTACACGTCCGGCACCACCGCCCGGCCCAAGGGCGCGATGATGACGCACCGCGCACTGGTGCACGAGTACCTGAGCGCCATCACCGCCCTCGACCTCGGCGCGGGTGACCTCCCCGTGCACTCGCTCCCGCTCTACCACTCGGCGCAGATGCACGTCTTCCTGCTGCCCTACCTCGCGGTCGGCGCGACCGGTGTCATCCTCGACGCGCCCGACGGCGACCGGATCTTCGAGCTGATCGAGGCGGGCCGCGCGGACAGCCTGTTCGCCCCGCCCACGGTCTGGATCGCCCTGTCCGACCGCCCCGACTTCGCCACCCGCGACCTGAGCGGACTGCGCAAGGCGTACTACGGGGCGTCCGTCATGCCGGTGCCGGTCCTGGAGCGGCTGACGCGGCGGCTGCCGGACCTGGCGGTCTACAACTGCTTCGGGCAGAGCGAGATCGGCCCGCTGGCCACCGTCCTCGGCCCCGAGGAGCACAAGGGGCGCATGGACTCCTGCGGGCGGCCCGTGCTGTTCGTGGACGCGCGGGTGGTCGACGAGGACGGCAAGGACGTGCCCGACGGGACACCCGGTGAGATCGTCTACCGGTCGCCGCAGCTGTGCGAGGGGTACTGGGACAAGCCCGAGGAGACCGCCGAGGCCTTCCGTGACGGCTGGTTCCACTCCGGGGACCTCGCGGTGCGCGACGCCCACGGCTACTTCACGATCGTCGACCGGGTGAAGGACGTCATCAACTCCGGTGGCGTCCTGGTCGCCTCACGGCAGGTCGAGGACGCGCTGTACACGCACGAGGCGGTCGCCGAGGCCGCCGTGATCGGCCTCCCCGACGAGCGTTGGGTGGAGGCCGTCACGGCGGTCGTCGTCGCGCGCGGCGAGACGACGGAGGAGGAACTGATCGCGCACGCGCGCGAACGGCTCTCGTCCTTCAAGGCGCCGAAGAGGGTCCTGTTCGTGGACGAACTGCCGCGCAACGCCAGTGGGAAGATCCTCAAACGGGAGCTGCGCCACCGCTTCACCGGATGAGCGTGGTCCGGCCCGGCGCGGGCCGGACCGGGTAAGCCTGCTCAGCCGGTGGGGCGCGGCGCGGCGCCGCGCCCGGCGCCGCTGCCGCCCTGGGGCCCGTACGCCGTCATGAAGCGGTCCCGGAAGGTGTCCATGCCCCAACGGGGTGCGGTCGGGGCGGGTTTGAGGCCGTCGGTCCAGTTCCAGTCGGCCACCCGGTCCAGGACCTTCGGGTCCTTGGCGACGATGCTGATCGGCACGTCCTTGCTGGTGCTCCCGGCGGTGACGGTCGGGACCGGCTGGTGGTCGCCGAGGAAGACCAGGACCGTGTTCTCGTCGCCGTACCGCTCCATCCACTCGATCAGGCTCCGCAGCGAGTACTCGATGGACTTGCGGTACTCGGTGCGTACCCTCTCCGGGTCCTGCCAGACCTCCTTGGGATCGGTGCCCTCCTTCTTGATCTGGTGGAACACGGAGCCGTCGCCGAGGTCGTCCCAGTCGATCATGCGGGCGTTGGGGGACCACGGGTTGTGGCTGGAGGCGAGGATGATCTCCGCCATGATCGGCTCGCGGTCCTTCCTGCCGTGCTCCAGGCGCTCGAAGGCCTCCATGCTGAACTGGTCGGGCACCGGCGTCCAGCTGAAGTACGGTCCCCGGTAGCCGAGGTGCTCGGAGTCGTAGATGTGGTCCAGGCCGAAGTACTTGCCCTCCGGCCAGGCCCGCCGCACCCCGGGCACGATGCCGACGGTGCGCCAGTCACCGGCCTTGCGGAAGTAGCTGGTGAGGGTCATGCGGTCGCTGGTGGTGAGGCTGCGGTAACGCTGCTGGTTCTTGATCCACAGGCCGGACAGGAAGGTGGAGTGGGCGAGCCAGCTGCCCGCGCCCGTCACCGGTGACTCGAGCCATCCGCTGCGCGACTCGAAACCGGCGGCCTCCAGGGTGTCGGTGCCCTCCTTCAGTACCGCGTCGATCGGCTCCGCCATCGCCGGGTCGTCGATCGCGACCCGGCCGTAGCTCTCGATGAACGTGAACAGGACGTCCTTGCCGCGCAGTTCCGTGAACAGCTGGTCGGGCGGAGTGTCGGCGAAGGCGTCGGTTGCGGCCTGCTGTTTGAAGACCCGCCCGTCCTTGATGCCCGCGCGCATCTGCTCCACCCGGTTGCCCAGCATCTCCGCGGTGCCCTTGGTGGCCAGGGGGACGTCGGTGACCTGCACGCCCAGCGTGACGCAGGTGATCCACGCGACGCCGAGGACCAGCGTGGTGCGGACGGCGGCGGGACGGTGGCGCACCATCAGGTTCGTGATCCGCACCGCTGCCAGTGTCATCAGCGCCAGCAGGGTGATGAACAGGATGATCAGTCCGATCACGGCGAGGATCTGCCCGCCCCGGCCGAACGACTCCCGCACGAACTCCGCCGCGTGCTCGAACAGGATCCAGTCGAGCACCAGGTCGAACGGCCGGGCCAGCACCTGGTAGAAGCCCATGTCCACCATCTTCAGAACGGTGAGCAGCCCGAGGAGGACGCCCGAGACCACCGCGGTGATCCGCCGGGGCTTCGGCGGCAGCGCGAGCAGCAGGGTCGCCAGCAGGATTCCCTCGGCCGGGACACGGAGGAACGCCTCGAACGTGAGCCGCTCCACGCGGTTCGGCACGAGGAGGGCGAAGAGCAGGAGCGCCCCGGCCGTCACGGTCGTCCCGACCGTGACGGCGCGGGCCGCACGCGGGTGACGCCGGCGCAGGCGCTCCCACCGGGCGGGTGCCGTGCCCTTCGGCGCCTCCCCGGCTGCCTCGCCGGAGGCGGTGGGGCCGTCGTCCGGGTCCGCTCCGCTCCCGGTGGTGTCCGACAGCTGACGGGAGCGAGTGAAGAGCTGCACCCGGGGGTCCTTCCGTGCGGTACTGCGGTGGCATGGCAAACCGGGCCCGGTGGACGGGCCTGCCGCCATCAGTACGTTCGCACGTCACTCCGTGTTCAATCGCGCCCGCGTGGATTCACCGGCCCGGGTCCACGCGGGCGGACCCCCGCCTGCCGCGCCCCGGAAACGGACGCCGACGTGGCCTGTCGGAGGCCGGAACCGATCGCTAGGCTGGCCGCGGACGACGGAAACCGGGAGGAGCACGGACGTGGCCGACAGCACCACCCAGCAGCGACCGCTCACCGGCTGGGACAAGCCTGACCTGGACCTCAGCAACGCGCAGTGGCAGCCCGGCAGCCGAGGCCTGGGGGATGTCCAGATCGCCTTCGTGGAAGGCTTCATCGCCATGCGGAACAGTGGCCGCCCGCAGAGCCCTTCCCTGATCTTCACCCCGGCCGAGTGGGGCGCATTCGTGTCGGGAGCCCGGGAGGGGGAGTTCGACCTGACGTGAGCCGGACGCGTACGCCCCGCCGCAGAGCGGAACGATCGTGGCGCCGGGTGTGGTCGCCGGTACTTCCGGACAGACGACCGGGGATAGTCTTCCGGGACCGGGCCTGAGCCAGGCCGGCCCGGGAAGGTGCGGGTCGTGGTCCGGAAGTGAGGAAGCCCATGAGCACCCAGCCGGTCGTCGCGGCGGTCGACGGTTCGGACGACAGTCTGCGCGCCCTGGAGTGGGCCATCGACGCCGCGCGCCGGCGTGCGGCCCCGCTGAGGGTGGTGCACGTCCGTCAGTACGCCGCCTGGGGCCAGCCCGAGGTGCTGGCCGCCGGACCGCCCGCCCCGAAGGAGGACCCGGTCCTCGATCTGGTCCGTGCACGGCTGGAGGGACGGACCGGGCTCCCCGCCGTCGATTTCGTCGCCCTGGACGGGGCTCCCGGCGCCCTCCTCCCCGAACTCGGCGCCACCGCGCAGCTGCTGGTGCTCGGCTCCCGGGGCCGCGGCGGGTTCGCCAGTCTGCTGCTCGGCTCCAACTCCCTGGCCGCGGCCAGGGACGCCGAATGCCCCGTCGTCGTGGTGCCCCGGCCCGGGCGGGGGGCCGGGACCGGCACCGACACGCCCGTCGGCACCGACACGGCCGGCCCGTCCGTGGTTGTCGGACTGAACGTCGACAGCCCCGACGAGGCCACCCTCGCTCACGCCTTCGACGAGGCCGCCCTGCGCGACGTCCGGCTCCGGATCGTCGCCGCCTACCCGTGGCCCCCGCAGACCTGGATGCTGCCCGGGGAGATGCCGGCGCCGCAGATCGACCAGGGCGCCGTCGAGCACGAGTCCCGGACCCTCGCCCGCGGATGCCTCGCCCCGCACCGCGAACGGCACCCCGGAGTCGTCGCCGAGATCCTGGTGCTGCCCGGTGATGCCGCCGGACACCTGGTCGCGGCCTCCGAGAACGCCGAGCTGGTCGTCGTGGGGCGCCACCGACGACGCCTGCTGGCACCGGCCCGCATGATGGGCTCCGTCACCCAGGCCGTCCTGCTGCACGCGGCCGGCCCCGTCGCGGTCGTCCCGCCGGCTCCCCCCGAGGAGTAGCTCCCGGAGCGCGCCCGCCTCGGGGGAGTGGCGGGCGTCGCCCGGCCGTCCGGCGACGGGTGCGGGCACGTACCATTGCGGCATGTCGTTCCTCCGCCGCCGCAGTGCCACTCCCGCCGGGCCCGACTTCGACGTACTGGCCATGGACCCGGGCGACTGGCCCGGAAACCTGGGCGCCGGCCTGCTGCCCGCCCCCGACGGCACGTGCCAGGGCGTCTTCCTGCGCTACGACCTGTTCGGCGGTCGTGGCCCCGCCATGATCATCGGCAATCTGCCGGAGGGCTCCGCGGCCCGTGAGGTCGCCGAGGGCGAGGTCCCCTTCGAGGTGGGGCAGCTGCTGCTGGCGCTGGAGAACGAGGAGGAGGTGACCGTCGTCGGCACCGAGGACGTGCCCGTGATGCAGGGCGACAACCTGCTGATCGTGCGCCGCGTGAAGCTCTCCGAGAGCCGGATCTCCTGTGTGCAGTTCGACCGCAGCGACAACGTCCTGGTCACCATCGCCGCCTGGGACCGCCCCATCACCGACGACCTGTACGCCCTCCTCAAGCCGCTGCCCGCGGAACTGTTCCAGCAGGGCTGACCCGGGCCGGCTGATCGGTTTCCGTCCCCTTCCCGTCCCCGGCCCGGGAACGGGACAGGACCGGCCGGTGCTACGAGGACTTCACCGTCACGTCCGCCGCCCGTACGAAGGCGATCCGGTGGCCGTACTGGATCTGGTAGTACGGGTCCTCGCCCCTGACCACCCGGTGCGAGGCCTCGTCGAAGGTCACCGCGTACAGATACTCGCCGGGCACCTTGCCCGCGGTGACGTACTCCTGGCCCTTCGGCAGCCTGTACGGCAGCGGGGACACCTTCTGCACGGGCACCTCCGCCGGATAGGCGGCCTCCTCCGGGTAGGCCCGCCCGTACACCGGCACGGAGTCCAGGCCCTTCCTCGGGGTCACGACCCGGCCGGCGGCGGGTACCGCGGTGGGCCGCTCCTGAGGGTTCCTGAACCAGGCCTTCTGCCCCAGGTACCAGATGGCGGTCCAGTTGCCCCACCGGCCGGCCACCGCGTACTGCTGGCCGGTCGACACCCGTGAGGACAGGTCGTTCACCCCGGTCGTCGGGGCCGAACCCAGGGCGCTGTCCCTGATCAGGGGGGACTTCTCGTCGTGGTCGGAGTACAGGCGCACCGCGCTGGACCCGTGCGCCGCGCACGGCTCGCCGGCGCTCCCGCAGCCCGTGAACACCGGGCCGTGGGCGGCGTAGTCGGGACGGATCGTCACCAGTGCGCCGTCCTCGCCGGCGGTGGCCTCGAAGGGACGGCCCAGCAGCGCGAAGTAGTGCGCCCAGTCCCAGTAGGGCCCGGGGTCGGTGTGCATGCCGGACACGGCCTCCGTGGTCGGACCGGGCACGGTGTCGTGGCCCAGGATGTGCTGCCGGTCCAGGGGGATGTCGTACTTCTCGGCGAGGTACCGCACCAGACGGGCCGAGGAACGGTACATCGCCTCGGTGTACCAGGCGTCGGGCCTCGCCAGGAAGCCCTCGTGCTCCAGCCCGATCGACCCGGCGTTGACGTACCAGTTGCCCGCGTGCCAGGTGATGTCCTTGGCCTTCACGTGCTGGGCGATGTGACCGTCGGTCGAGCGCAGACTGTAGTTCCACGACACATAGGTGGGATCCCGCACCATGTCGAGAACGCCCTCCCAGGCACCCTCGGTGTCATGGACGACGATGTACCGGACGGGCTGCGAGACAGGTCGGTTCCCCAGGTCGTGGTTGCCGTAGTCGCCGTCCCCGAACTCCTCGTACGGTGCCGGGACCCACTCGCAGGACACCGTCTCGGGACACTCCGTCGCGGCGGTGGAGGCGGTACGCAGACCGGTGCGGGCCGGCGCGGACCGGTCCGGCGCGAGGTCCGCACGGGCGGCCAGGACGACCTCTTGTCCCGAGTCCGTGACGCGCCGCGCACCGGCGCGGATCACCTCGTAGACGTCGTTCGCGTACGCCGCCGCCGACGCCGTGTCGTCCGCCCCGGAGAAACGGGCCACCGCGCCGTACCAGTCGGCCGGGTCCTCGCTCGGCGGCTCGCCCAGCTCCCGCTGGGCCTCGGCCAGCAGCGCGGCGCCGCCCGCCACATTCGCGGCCGGGTCCTCACGCAACCGCGCGGCGCTGAGCCCGGTCAGCTCGGCCGCCCTCGGCAGGGTGGCCAGACGGTCCGGGACCGCGCCGGTGCGCGGCGACCGCGCGTCGAAGCGCAGTGCCTCGGCACGCCGTTTCCCGGGCCGCAGCGCGGGGCGGGCGTCGTCACCCCGGGGATCCTCCGTCCCCTCGCCGTGATGCGGCGTCGCCGTTGCCAGCGCGGTACGGGCGTCCGTGAGGTGCATCGGGCCGTAGCCGCCGGTCACACTCGGCGCTCCGTCGTGCGTGTCCCAGCGGGACTGGAGGTAGGAGACGCCCAGCAGCACGCTCCGTGGCACCCCGTACGCGGCGGCGGAGGCACTGAACGCCTGCTGCAGCCGGGTCGCGTCCGGTGGGGTCGGGTCCGGGCGGGCCCCGGACGGGGCCGCGCCGAGCAGCGGCAGCGTGAGCGCAGCCGCGGCCAGGGCACCGGTGGTGCGGCGGGAACGGCGATGCCCGGCCGCCGCACGGCCGGGCTCGGTGGGGGGAGATCCTCGCAACACAGTCTCCTGGGGACGATCGGTCGGGATGAACCGTGCGGGGCCGGCGGTCGGATGGTGCTACCGGCGTGCCGATGATCCGTCAATCATGCCCAGAAGGAGCGAAATTCCCCGGCAATCCGGGCCGCGGGTCGTGGCGGAGGGCCAGTGCCGCGACGCGGTGGGAGCGCAGGAACGTGCGGGGGTGTGTGAGAGGTCCGCGGTGTCCCCGAAGAGGAGCACCGCGGACCTCTCACACACCCCGGTCAGCGAGTGCCGACCGCCGCGCGCACGGCCCGGCGGGCCATCTGGCAGTCGTCGTGCAGGCGCCGCAGCAGCAGCCGCTGCTCCTCACCGGACGGCAGAACGCCCTGCTGGGCCGAACCCGGTCCCACCGGGCCCACCTCGCGCATCGAACGCTGCACGGCCGTCTCGTAGGTACGGATCTCACGCGTCAGCACCAGCATCAGGTTCACCAGGAACGCGTCGCGTGAGGCAGGGCCCGCCGACTGCGCGATCTGGCTGATCTGCCGCCGGGCCGTCGGCGCGTCCCCGAGCACCGCCCACAGGGTCGCCAGGTCGTAGCCCGGCAGGTACCAGCCCGCGTGTTCCCAGTCCACCAGCACTGGACCGGCCGGTGAGATCAGGATGTTGGAGAGCAGCGCGTCGCCGTGACAGAACTGGCCCATGCCGTGGCGCCCGGCCGCGTGCGCGATGCCGTGCAGCAGTTTCTGCAGATCGCCCATGTCCCGGTCGGTGAGCAGGCCCAGCTCGTGATAGCGGGCGATCCGCGCCGCGTAGTCCAGCGGGGCGTCGAAGGTACCGGCCGGCGGGCGCCACCCGTTCAGTCGGCAGATCGCGCCGAGCGCCGCCTTGATGTCCGCTCGCGGCGGTGCCTCCGCCGGGTGCCGCTGGAGCGCCGCCACCCGGCCGGGCATCCGCTCGATCACCAGGGTGCAGTTGTCCGGGTCCGCCGCGATCAGCCGGGGCGCCCGCACGGGTGGGCGGTGCCGGACGAACGAGCGGTACGCCGCTATCTCGTGCCGGAACCGCTCGGACCAGACGGGGGAGTGATCCGTTAAGCACTTGGCCACCGCGGTGCTCCGGCCGGTGGTCCCGACCAGGAGGATGGACCGGCCGCTGCGGCGCAGCACCTGCACCGGTGCGAACTCCGGACAGATGCGGTGCACCGACGCGATCGCCGTGCGCAACTGGGCGCCCTGGGGCCCGGACAGGTCGAGCCTGCCGCTGAGCGGCTGGGGGCCGGCGCCCGGAGCGCGCCGCACCTTGCCCGGGCCCGGCACGGTGGCCGCCGGGCGCGCGGGGGCGAGGTAGGGGCCGTTGTCCGACGGACGCGGACGCAGTGGCCTGGGCGGTGCGGACACGGAGGACGATGCTGCGTACATGGGCGATACAGATCCCTTCGTGTGCCTGCGACGTCATCGCGCCACCCGGCCCGGTCGCCCAGGCGCACCCTGGGGAATGCCCCCGGCGGAGACCGGGTCGTGGTGGCGCGTTCCTACTCGACACCCGATGCCCCCTGGCACACCATCTGGCGAACCCTGGCGAACCCTGGCGAATAGTCGCCCGGCAACTCGCACGGGGCTACTGTCAACTCAGCCGAGAACCTGGGGGCTTGACGTGAGCGGACAACCCAACACCCGGCTCTCGGACCTGTTCGGCCTGGCCGGCTGGTCCAAGGGCGAACTCGCGAGGCTGGTCAACCGGCAGGCGGCGGCCATGGGCCATCCCCAGCTGGCGACCGACACCTCCCGGGTACGGCGGTGGATCGACATGGGAGAGATCCCGCGCGATCCCGTGCCGCGGGTACTGGCGGTCCTGTTCACCGAGCGTCTCGGCCGTGTCGTGACCATCGAGGATCTCGGTCTGGTCCGGCACGGGCGTACGGGGAAACGGCCACGCGGCGGGAGTGCGGAACATCCCGACGGAGTGCCGTGGGCGCCCGAGCGGACAGCCGAGGTCCTCACCGAATTCACGGGAATGGACCTCATGCTCAACCGACGCGGCTTGGTGGGCGCGGGCGCCGCGCTCTCCGCCGGATCCGCACTCAGCAGCGCCATGCACGACTGGCTGCACACCGATCCGGCACTGACCACCGACGCTCCCCGAATCGACCATCCGCTGCACGCCGACTCCGTCGGGTTCGACCGCTACGAGGCCGCCCCCATCGGGTCTCAGGAGATCGAGGAACTCGAGCGCTCCGTGGAGGTGTTCCGCGCCTGGGACGCCGCCCGGGGCGGCGGCCTCCAGCGCAAGGCGGTGGTCGGCCAGCTCAACGAGGTGGGCGGCATGCTCGCCTACCACCACCCGCCCCACCTCCAGCGGCGCCTGTGGGGCGTCGCCGCCAACCTCGCCGTCCTGGCGGGCTGGATGTCGCACGACGTCGGCCTGGAACCCACGGCCCAGAAGTACTTCGTCATCGCGGCGCACGCCGCCAGAGAGGGAGGTGACCGGCCGCGCGCGGGTGAGGCGCTGTCCCGTGCGGCCCGCCAGATGGTGCACCTGGGCCGGCCCGACGACGCCCTGGACCTGCTGAAGCTCGCCCAGTCCGGGTCGGGCGGGGAGTTGCTGCCGCGCACCCGCGCGATGTTCCACACCATCGAGGCCTGGGCGCAGGCGTCCATGGGCAAAGGGCAGGCGATGCGCCGCACACTGGGCCGGGCCGAGGACCTGTTCGTCTCCGACCGGGGGGCCGATCTGGAGCAGCCGGACTGGATGCAGACCTTCAAGGACGAGGATCTGTACGGGATGCAGGCCCTGGCCTACCGCACCCTGGCCGAGTTCGAGCCGGGCGCGGCCGCGCACGCCCAGCACTACGCGGAGAAGGCGCTGTCCCTGCGCGTCGACGGCCGGGAACGGTCGAAGATCTTCGACCATCTCTCCATGGCCTCCGCCTGCTTCATCGCGGACGACCCGGAGCAGGCCGACCGGTACGCACGTCTGGCGCTGATGTCGATGGGCTCCAACTCCTCGCGCCGCACCTGGGACCGGCTGCGCCAGATGTACCGGCTCACCGCCGAGTACTCCTCGTACCCGAGGATCCAGGAACTGCGGGAGGAGATCAGGCAGGCCCTGCCGAGGCCCAGAGGGAAGGGCGGCAACAGCACACTGGCATAAAGGAGTTGCGGAGGGTCTTCCTACGAGGTCACGCGGACGACGAGCACGCAGGCCTCCTCCTCGCGCGCGGTGTCGCCGAACTCCCGCAGAACGACCGGCAGGCAGTCCCGCGCGGTGCGGTCCCCGGTGAACTGCGGTGCCAGCTCGAGGAGGTGCGGGACGGTGGCGGCCCCAACCCGCCCGGGTACCGGCCCGCCGGTGTGCAGCACCAGCACATCGCCGACTTCGAGGGTCTCCTCGGCCTGCCCGTAGCGGGCGGCCGGGGAGGCACCGAGCCGACCGCCCTCCGGGGCGTCCAGGGCGCGGCCCGTCCCGCCGCGGAACAGCAGCGGGACGGGGCGTCCGGCCCGCGCCCACACCAGCGAGCGGGTGTCGGGCCGGTAGTACATACAGAGGCCACTGCCGAGGGCCGGTTGCCCGGTGGCGTCGAGCAGCCGGTCGAGGCAGGCCAGCAGCGGACCCGGTGCGGTGCCGGCCATCGCCATGCCGCGCATCGCGCCGAGCAGCATCGTCATGTCCGACGACGGACCGGCGCCCTGCCCGGTCAGCTCGCCGACGCTGAGCAGGGCGGTGCCGTCGGACAGTTCGAGGGTGTCGTACCAGGTGCCCCCGGTCGGTGCTCCGGCAGGCGACGGGAGGTGCCGGGCGGCGAGGTCCAGGGTTCGCGGGCCCCGGTGCGGGAGGGGCAGGGAGCCGTGCCACGGGGACGGCACGGATTCCTGCGGCTCGATCGCGGGCCGGTGTCCGGTTCGCGCCGCGGCCTGTCGCTGGTGGTGCAGCGATGCGCGGGTCTCGCTGACCGCCCGTCGGCGGCGGCGCAGTTCGCTGACGTCCCGCAGCACGGCCCACATCGAGGCGGTGCTGCCGTCGGCCCCGAGGACCGGTTCGCCCATCATGTGCACCGTCCGGGCGCTGCCGTCGGGACGCAGCAGCCGGAACTCCCCGTCGATGGGCCGGGCGTCGACGAGACAGCCCGTGACCATCGCGGTGAGCTTCGGCCGGTCCTCGTCGTGCACGAGGGACGGCAGTTCGTCGAGGGTGAGCGGGGGAGCGGCCGGGTCGCGGTCCAGGATGCGGTACAGCTCCCCGGACCAACTGGCCTCGTCCGTCAGCAGGTTCCACTCGGCGCTACCGACCCGGCTGAGCAGGGAGTCGTGCCGGGGCGGTGCGGCGGGCCCGGACCCGGCCGGCGCCGGTAAGGGCGGGGGGCCGTCCCGCAGCTGGGCCAGGTGCTCGTCCAGGTCGTTGAGCTGGTGCAGCGCCAGGTCGTACAGCGCGCGTTGCCAGCGGTCCTCCGGGTCCGAGGCGTCGGCCGCGGTGTCGCGCCGTACGGCGTCCACGTCACCCCTGAGCCGCCGGGTCTGCGAGATGAGCGCGTCGACCGGGCCGCGTCCTGGCGGCTGGGCGGCTGAGCGGTCCGCGGAGAGGTGGGGCGGCATGACGCACTCCGATGTGGGACGGTTCGGGCCAGAGGCGGGTGGAAGGACCGTTACGACTGTGGCACAGCACGCCACGCCCTGTAAGGGATTCGGCGAGACGCCCCAAGGTCATGTCGGTGGCATATGCCACCGTCTTCGCGCAGTTACCCGGAGGTAGGTGCCGGATGTTCGTCGTTCGGAACAACTCCGTTGGTGCGCAGGTTACTTGAGGGTGCGCTCGGTGCCCGCCCGTCGCTCACTCACCTGTTCGACGGACGGCCGTCTGTCCGCACTCAGTACCGCAGCACGCCCGCGATCCGGTCCGTGTTGCCCAGTGTTCCGTCCGGGACGAAGCGGACCTCGGCTCCGGTCTCCAGGCACTGCTCGACGATCTCGTCCACGATGTCCTCGCGGGCGTCCAGGTCGCCGGTCCCGGCGAGGACCAGATGCTCACCCGTGTCGCGCACCGTCATCCGGAAGTTCTCCTCGACGGCCAGCAGCCGGACCCGGCCGTCCCGGGCGTTCTGCCACAGCTCGTCGACGCCGCCCGCGAACTCCTTGCGTCCGCGGGCCGTCTCCAGGGCCCGGACGACCTCCTCGGTGCTCTTGCGCGCTTCGCTCTCGAGCACCGGACGCAGGGCCTGCCACACCGCGTCGGGCGTGCCGTGCGCGAGCCCGCCGTGCTGGACGTGCACCGCCTCCCGGGCCACGCCGCCCACCTCGCCCAGCAGGGACAGTGCGGCCGGCTCGCCGGTGACGTACAGGGGCCGGGGGTGCTCGCGCAGCACCGCGCGCATCGCGGTGTCGGTCTCGCGCAGGAACCGGCGGGTGCCCTCGTCCCGGTAGGAGCTCGGCTGGTCGCCGACCTGCTCCAGGCGCTCGGGGTCGAAGTTCTCCATGCTCCGGACCAGCGGGAAGGCGCCGAGGTGCTCCTCGGTGACCCGGTCCACGCCGCCGCTCCACAGCGTGGCCCGGTCGGGGGAGAGCGACAGCGCCCAGAAGGGGCGCTCCGCCGTGTGGGCGGACACCAGGTTGCGGGTCAGGAAGGTGTCCGAGAGCACCACACGCTCCGGCACGGAACGAGCGAGTGACCACACCTGGTGCTCACCCGGAGCGGCGAAGATGGCCAGCCCGTCCTCGGCGTGCGCCAGATCGACCTCGGCCAGCGCCCGGTCGAGCTGCAGGGCGACCTCGCTGCGCCGGTCCCGGGTGACCGCGGGATCGGCCTCCAGCTGTTTCTTGGCCTCGGCCACCATGTTGCGCAGCCGCACCGGATCCTGGGCGTTGAGGGGCTCGCGCCGGTGTGTCGGTGTCAGCACCGACACCGCGGGGTAGGGGCGCGGGCGACGAAGCTCGGCAAGGGTCGCGGGACTCAGATCGTGCTCCATGAAAGCACCATAGAGCGGATTCACCGAGAGGGCATTTGGGGCGATCCCGCCGTCGTCGCCCCGCGAGCGGACTCACTCACGAAAGTCCTCCTCGGAGCCGCACGAGCTGCCGCTGGGGGGCAGGGAACCGTAGAGCAGGAAGTCGTCGACCTTGCGGTGCACGCAGTCGGACGATCCGTAGCCGGTGTGGCCCTCACCCCGGTTGTCCAGCACCACCGCCGAGGAGCCGAGCCGCTCGGCCGTCTCCACCGTCCACCGGTACGGCGTGGCCGGGTCGCCCCGCGTGCCGACCAGCAGCATCTTCGGCGTGTCGACGTTCTTGACCTCCTCGCGGATGTAGGCGGTCCCCTTGGGCCGGCCGTGGCACATCAGCACCTGGGCGAGCCGGTGGCGGCCGAAGACCGGTGAGGCCTTCTCGTAGGCGGCGCGCAGCCGGGAGAGGTCCCGGGTCACCTGCTCGGCGGCCGGACGGTCCGGGTCGTCCGCGCAGTTCACCGCCATCAGTGCGGCGGGGAGGTTGTCCAGGGGGACGTCCTCCTCGTCGACGAGCGGGTCGTTCTCCCGCTGTGGCGCGGGGAGCGTCACCCCGCCGGTGGCGAAGGCCTCCACCCCGCGCGTCTCCCCGTCCTCCAACAGCTGCGCGAGCGCCCGTTGCAGCAACGGCCACAGCTGCCTGCTGTAGAGGCCCTGCGCCATGGCGCCCGCGAGGTCCTGGCCGGTGAACTCGTGGCCGAGGTCCGTCGGTACCGGGTTCTCGTCGAGCGAGGCGACCAGCTTGACGGCCAACTCCCTTGCCCCGCGCGGGTCCTGGCCGAACGGACAAGCAAGGTCCTTTGTGCACCAGGTCAGGAAGTGCTCGAGTGCGAGCTGCTGCCCCCTGACGCTCGCCAGCCCTTGTTCGGCCAGTGGTTCGGTCAGGGTGTCCACCCCGTCCAGCACCAACCGGCCCACCCTCTCGGGGAACTGGGCGGCGTACACCGAGGCCAGCCGGGTTCCGTAGGAGAACCCCAGGTAGTTGAGCTTCTTGTTGCCGAGTACCTCGCGCAGCACGTCCAGGTCCCGCGCGACGTTCACGGTGCCGATGTGCGGGAACACCGGGCCCGAGTGCTCGGCGCACTCGGCGGCCACCTCGCGCAACCGGGTGAGTATTTCCCGCGGGTCGGACATGTTCTCGCCGCCGGTCGCCTCCAGCGCCTGCCCGGTGGCCTGGGTGCCGCAGCTGACCGGTGAGGAGCGGCCGACACCGCGAGGGTCGAAGGACACCACGTCGTACTCGTCGGTGAGCCCCATGAACTCCTTGCCGGCATGGGCGAGTCCGAGGACGCCCGAACCCCCCGGTCCGCCGAAGTTCAGCACCACCGAGCCGCGCGGGTCGCCGGTGCCCCGGTAGCGGGCGAGGGCCAGGTCGAGGGAGCCCTTGTCGGGCTCGGTGTAGTCGACGGGGACGGTGATCTTCCCGCACTGCAGGTCCTTGGGCATGTCCGTGCTCTTGCACGCCGACCACTTGATCTTCTGGTCGTAGAACCGGTCGAGGTCCCCGTCCGCGGCAACGGCGGCCGGGAGACCCGCGCTCAGCAGGGCCAGTCCGACTGCTCCGGTGACCACGCGGCGCCGGACCGGGGATCGCGTTGACAGCTTGGCCAGCATCGATGCCTCCAGGGACGCCCCAGAGCGGACCGGATCCGGCGCCCTCGATCACCATAAGGGGGCTGCGGAGGCCCTGCCTGTCGGCCGGACGGCCCTGTGCGGTGGCGGGCCCGGCGCTTTCGGGGTTCGTCACCACGGAGGCGGCGCTCCTCCTGGGCGGAGTCGCCCGGTACCGCCGCAGCCGCCGGTCCCCCTTCCCGGCTGAAGGCAGGGAAGGGGGACCGGGAAAGACAGGGTCCCGCCGCTCAGCCGCGGGCGCTGTGGAACCGCCTGTGCAACTCCCGCACCGCCTCCGCCAGTTCGGGAACCGGGCCGTCCACGGTCACGCCCGGTGCGATCTCGCTGACGGGTAGTGGCCGCACCGGTGGGGCGGGCACTGCCAGCTCGGCGAGCCAGGTCAGCAGCTGCGCCGAGGAGGCGACGTAGACGATCCGGCCGAGGCCCACCCAGGCGTGCGCCGCCGCACACATCGGACAGTGCTCGCCGGAGGTGTACACCGTGGCGGCGGCCCGCTCCTCGGGCGTCATGTGGGCGGCCGACCAGCGCGCCAGCTCGAACTCGGGGTGCCGGGTGCGGTCCCCGGCGGCCGTCCGGTTGCGGTCCTCGGCGAGCACCGACCCGTCGCCGGCCACCAGGACCGAACCGAACGGATCGTCCCCGGCGTCCAGCGCCTCGGTCGCCAGCTCGACGCAGCGACGCAGGTGGGGCAGTTCGGAATCCTCGACAGTCACGGGCGCCGCCCTTCTCACGACTACGGCTCGATCAACGGTCACGGCAACCCTAGGCTCACGCGATCACGGACGCGAAGCCGGTGTGCCGGCGCCCGGTAAACCCGTTGCCCGAACCTCGGACCAGTGCTGGAGTGAGCGGCATGGATCACGCCGCGGTACTCGCCCTGTTCGACCGTGACCTGCGCGAAGGAGCGCGGCCCGACGGCCCCGGAGCCCGCGTCGAGCGCACCGGCCACGTGGTGCGGCAGACCGCCCCGCGGCACGGCTGGAACGGCGTCGTCTGGTCCGCCCTGGACGGCACGGACGCGGACGCGGCGATCGCCGGACAGATCGCTCACTTCACCGGGCTGGGCCGTGAGTTCGAGTGGAAGCTGTACGGCCATGATCTGCCGGTGGACCTCGGGCGGCGGCTCGTGGCGTCCGGGTTCACGCCCGGACCGGAGGAGACGTTGATGGTCGGCGAGATCGGTGAGCTGCTCCTCGACACCCGGCAGGCTGCGCCGCCCGAGGGTGTCCGAGTCGTCCCCGTCACCGACCGGGCCGGTGTCGATCTCATGGCCGAGGTGCACGAGAAGGCCTTCCACACCGACGCGTCCTGGCTGCGCGACCAATTGCTCGCCCGGCTCGCCGCCGGACCCGACACCGTTGTCGCAGTGGTGGCCCTGGCCGGCCGGGAGCCGGTGAGCGCGGCCCGGATGGAAATCGTGCCGGGCACCCGGTTCGCCGGGCTCTGGGGCGGCGGCACCGTCGAGGCGTGGCGGGGCAGGGGCGTCTACCGCGCGCTGGTGGCCCACCGGGCCCGCGTCGCCGCCGAGCGCGGCTGCCGTTACCTCCAGGTCGACGCGTCCGGGCAGAGCCGTCCGATCCTCGAGCGCCTGGGCTTCGTCCCGTTCGGCACGACGACACCGTACGTGTACGTCCCGTAGGGTCGCCCGGTTCCCGGGTTCTCCCTGCGGCCCCGGCCCGGGGTCTGCGCCGGAAGGACGGACGGGTCCGGCGGGCCGCACCCCCGCGGTGCTTCCCACCGGACTCGTCCTGCGCCCGTACGCCGTCCCGGACCGCCGCACCGCCCAGTCAGCGCGGGGCTTTCGCACGGTCCAGCGCGGCCACCCCGAGTGCGGCGAGGCCGATCTGGATGAGCCACTCGATCCAGTCGACGCCCTTGGTGTCGGCCACCCCGATCGCCGCGGCGATCGCCGAGCCGATCAGCGCGGCGACGATGCCGACGAGGATCGTCCACAGCACCCCGATGCGCTGACGCCCGGGGACCACGAGCCGGCCCAGGACGCCGATGACTATGCCGATGACGATGGCACTGATGATGCCGCCGATCTCCATTTCGCCCCTCCTTCTCAGAACCCCCGCTGAAGGACTTGTGCCCGCGCTCGGCGGCGGCAGTCACCCGCGCCGGGGACGGCCGGTACGGACAGGGCGGGACCCGGCCTGCGGGGGACGCGGACCGGGCCCCGCCCTCGCGGTTCCCTTTCCGGCCGCGATCAGGTCCTGGAGGTGGTCCTGGCCGCCGTGGCGACGCACATGACGCCGAGCAGCAGGGTCAGCGCGCCGATGACGACGTTGTTCCAGATGACGCCGGCGTCCGGACCGGTGCCGACGATCCACGGCGAGATGATCATCCACACGCCGAGGGCGCACATGGCTCCGCTGAGGCCGTACATGCGCGCCGGAGCAGCGGCGAACCCGAGGCCGAGCAGGCTGATCGCGATGCCGACGATCAGGTTGTGGGGCACGAGCGCGGGCTGGCTCGTCGTGTAGTGGAGTATCCAGGGGGACACCGCGCAGTAGAGGCCGAGCAGGAACACCGGTCCGTCGACCAGCACCACATCACGACCGCCGAGCACGCGGTCGTACCGTGCCCGCATTTCTGGAGCATCGGGATGGCTGGTGATGTCACCGCGGGGATGCGAGACGTTGGCCATGAGTCGCCTCCTTCGACTGGCGGGCCTGACCGCTGTGGGTGATGTGCGGCAAGCTTCGCTTGAGGTCATTCTGCCCTTATTCATCCTTTATGTGTAGAGGTCGGGGAGGGGTGGCCGCCCGCTCTGTCCCCTCCCCCTCCGCACCGCGGGCCCGGCGCCGATGCCGCCGCCCAGTCGCCGGGCCCGGCGCACGAAGGCGTCGTGCAGGGCACGGGCCGCCAGCGGTGCAGCCTCCGACCTGCGCCTTCGCAGCATGGGCAGCACCCGCCCCCGGTCGTCCGCCAGCGGCCGGCACACGATCGTGCCCTGCCGCTCCAGCGGGTCCCCGACGACACTGAACTCCGGCAGCACCGTCACGCCGAGCCCTTCGGCGACCGTCAGCTCGCCCAGCTCCGCGCCGTCGGTGGAGTACGCGAACGCCGGTGAGCGGCCCTCCAGTAGCCGGTGCACACAGCGGTGCATCACACAGCCCGAGCGCATCGCGATCAAGGGCTCGGCGAGCAACTCGTCCCTCGACACCTCCGCCCGCAGGCACACCACGGGCCGGCCGTGCAGCAGCTCAGTGGACTCGAACCCGGCCGGCATGTCGTCGCCCTCCAGGTGGTTCACCAGCCCCAGATCGAAACCGCCCTCCAGCAGTGCCCGGTGGATGTCCGACTGCTGTGCGCCGACCGCCTCGACCTGGGTGAGCGGATGCTCGGTCCAAAACTCCCGCACGACCGGCATCAGCAGGGGCACGGTGGCCGCGTTGACCGTGCCGACGCGCACCATCCGCCGGATGCGGTGCTGCTCGCCGCTGCCGCGCGCAGCCGGTCCACCGCGTCCTGGCCGTCGACTGCGCCCTGCGGCCGGTCCTGAGCTCCATGGGAGCGGCCCACATCGTGCAGGACTGGTTCACCCTCGACAAGGACATCACCGTGCACGACGGCTCGCCGGTCGTCGCCCAGGGCGCCGCCGAGGCCCTCGCCCAGGTGGTCGACCAGAGTTCTCGGCGGCCCTGCGCCCCGCCGCCCCGGCGACGCTGCCCTATCTGAGCCAGATCGCCCGTGCCGCGGAGCAGCTCGGCTTCGTGGGTGCCCTGCCCCCCACCGGCGCCTGGTGCGAGGACGCCTGGCTGACCACCACCATGATCAGCCGGCACATCGAGCGACTGAAGTTCCCGGTCGCTTTCCGGCTCGGGTTCCTCTCACCCATGCTCGCCGCGCAGACGGCGTCCACCTTCCAGCGGCAGACCGGTGGACGGCTCCTGCTCAACGTCGTCACCGGCGGTGAGAGCCACGAGCAGCGCGCCTACGGCGACTTCCTGGACAAGGGCGCCCGTTACCGCCGTACCGGCGAATTCCTGTGGATCGTAAGGGACTTGTGGGGCGGTGAGACCGTCAGCCTGGACGGGGAGCACCTGAGTTGGCAGGACGCGCCCCTGGCCTGGCCAGGGTGCCCGACCTGGTGCCCGAGGTGCATTTCGGCGGCTCCTCGCCCGCCGCTGTCGAGGTGGCCGCCCGGTATGCCGACGTCCATCTCACCTGGGGCGAACCGCCCGCACAGGTCGGCGAGAAGGTCGGCCGGTTGCGGTCGGCCGCCGCCCGCGAGGGCCGCACCCTGCGGTTCGGCGTCCGGTTGCACGTCATCACCCGGGACACCGCCGAACAGGCTTGGTCCGAGGGGTTCCGGCTGCTCGACGGATTCGACCAGGAGACCGTGCGCTCCGTCCAGGCGGGGCTCGCCCGAAGCGAGTCCGAGGGACAGCGGCGCATGCTCGCCCTGCACGACGGCAGCCGGGACGGGCTGGAGATCCACCCCGATCTCTGGGAGGGTATCGGCCTGGTGCGCGGCGGCGCGGGTACCGCTCTGGTCGGCAGCCACGACGAGGCCGTCGAGCGGATCAGGGAGTATCACGCCCTGGGCGTGGAGGAGTTCATCCTCTCCGGTTATCCGCACCTGGAGGAGGCGTGCTGACTCGGCGAGGGCGTTCTGCCACGCCTCGCCGCACAGGGGCTGTGGCGGCACCCCTGCGAGGAGGGCGTGGAGCCCGCAGTCCCCGCCCAAGTGCCGTTCGTGCGTTAGGAGTCGACGCGTGGGGCGGGCGTGACGAGGACCGGGGGCCTTCCTGGACGGGGGCGAGGGGGCTGACTGACCTGCAGCCTTGACTGGTACAGACCAATGCGGTTGAGTGGGTCCGACACCCCCCACCACGGCCGCCCCCCACACCGTGGCCGGCTCCGCCGGCGCGCGTGCGGCGACAGTTTGCTCAGGCATGTCCCCGCCCGGGAGCGGCCGTGTCCCGCAGAGGAGTTGATCCCTTGTCGAGACGCCGCATGTCCGCCGTGCTGGCCGCAGTCGTCATCGCCGGCAGCGCACCGGTGCTGCTCCCCGCTGCGACCGCTTCCGCCGCTCCCGCGTCGGCCGCCGCCGCGTGCTCCAGCTATCCGAACTGGGTGGCCGGGCAGTGGTACAACGCCGGTGACATCGTCCGCTACACCGACGGCCGCGCCTACATCGCCGAGCACGCCAATCCGGGCTACGACCCGATCATCAGTACCTGGTACTGGGAGCCGTACTCCTGTGACAACGGCCCCGGAACACCGGTCGGGAACTTCGTCGTGACCGAGGCGCAGTTCAACCAGATGTTCCCGAACCGGAACTCTTTCTACACCTACAGCGGGCTGAAGGCGGCCCTGAGCGCCTACCCCGGCTTCGCCAACACGGGCAGTGACACGGTGAAGAAGCAGGAGGCCGCCGCCTTCCTGGCCAACGTCAGCCACGAGACCGGCGGTCTGGTGCACGTGGTCGAGCAGAACACGGCCAACTACTCGCACTACTGCGACTGGGGGCAGCCGTACGGCTGCCCGGCCGGTCAGTCCGGTTACTACGGGCGCGGGCCGATCCAGCTGAGCTGGAACTTCAACTACAAGGCCGCGGGCGACGCGCTCGGCATCGATCTGCTGAACAACCCCTGGCTGGTGCAGAACGACGCGTCCGTCGCCTGGAAGACGGCCCTGTGGTACTGGAACACCCAGTCCGGTCCCGGCAGCATGACGGGGCACAACGCCATGGTCAACCAGGCCGGTTTCGGCCAGACGATCCGCAGCATCAACGGCTCCCTGGAGTGCGACGGCCGCAACCCGGCGCAGGTGCAGAGCAGGGTGACCACGTATCAGCAGTTCACCCAGATTCTCGGGACGTCACCCGGCGGCAACCTGTACTGCTGACGCGGGAGCGCGGGGCATGGTGTCATGCTCCTGACCATCCGTGACCTGGCCGCGTGCCCTCGCGCACGCGGCCATCCTTCGGACGAAGGGCACCCACCATGCGCACCCCCCACGCCCTGCTCGCCCCGGCCGTCACGACCACCGCGCTGGTCGCGGCGGTCGTGGCGCCGACGCCCGCGGCGGGGGCCGAAGCGGTCCCGCCGCCCGGCACCACCCACTACGTGCAGAGCGCCGCCACCGGACTCAACGCGGCGGACAGCGCCGGAGCGGTCGAGCAGCACCGGCCGCGCGGCAACGAGGACCGCCAGCAGTGGACGCTGCGGGTGAACGGCGCCTCGTACCTCCTGGAGAACACCGACACCCCCGGCAGCTGCCTCGGCCGTGCCGGCGACCTGGCCAGGACCGTTCCCTGTGCGAGCGCGGACGCCGTCTGGGAGATCACCCCCGTCGGCGCCGACCGGTACACCCTCGGGGTCCCCGGCACCGACCGTCGCCTCACCGTCACCCCCAGACCCGCGGGGGCCGACCACCCCGCCCGACTCGCCGTCGCCGGCGGCTCCGGGGACCTCGCCCACTGGTATCTCACCCCGGTCACTCCCGCCACCCGGCCCATGCCGCCCCAGGACACCCGCACCCTGGACCAGGTCACCTTCCTCACCTCGCACAACGCGTACGCCAACGGGGTCGACGGCGGCTTCGCCCCGCCGTTCGTCAACCTCTTCCCCAACCAGACGCGCGGCATCGAACGCCAACTCGCCGACGGTGTACGCGGATTCATGCTGGACATCCACCAGACCCCGGACGGCGCGATCCTCTGCCACAACAGTTGCACCCTGGTCAGCAGGCCCGTCGCGCTGTGGGTGGACCTCCAGCGCATGGTGGACTTCCTCAAGGCCCACCCCGACCAGGTCGTCACCGTGTTCCTCGAGGACTACGTCGACCCGGGCGTACTGCGCGCCGAACTCGCCCGCGTCACCGGCCTGTCGGACGTCCTCCACCGGCCGGACCGCGCCGGGGTGCGCGAGCACGGCTGGCCGACGATGGCGGAGCTGACCGCCACCGGGAAGCGGCTGCTGATCTTCAGCGACCACAGCCGCTCCGCCGACCAGTCCGCGGGGCTGACCCGGGACAGCTTCGGTGTCATGTACCAGCGGGAGTGGACCGTCGAGAACCACTGGTCCATGGGCTCCGGAGTCGGCACCTCCGACTGGTCCTGCTACAGCCGCTGGCACGACGCCGGCAACGACATCCCGCTCACCCGCACCGAGCCGGGCTTCCGACCCCTCTTCGTCATGAACCACTTCCGGGACACCCCGATCGCGAACACGGCCGGCACGGACAACGCCAAACTCGCCGACCGTGCCGGCCGGTTCTGCCAGCCCGCCGCCCGCAAGAAGCCCAACTTCCTCGCCGTGGACCGCTACGACCTCGGCAACCCGGCAGCGGCCGTCGCGGCCCTCAACACGTACACGTATCCGTAGCCCCGTGCGGGACGGGGAGGGGGATCGCCGAGGTAAGCCCCAAAGGGGCCACGGGATGATCTTGAAGTTCTGACGGCTTGCCACGGGGTCTCGGTCCCGAGGGTGCTGACGCGGTTCTCGTACTCGTGGCGGGCCTTGCGCTGGGTCGGGATTGCCGAGGGGCGTCGAGCGGCTGGCAGCGGCCGAGGAGTCGGCGGTGGACCGAGGACACCGCGGGGACGCGGAGTGTGTAGCCCTGGCCGCGCCGTACGGTCACGCCCTGGTCGAGCGCGGCCCGCTCGGCGGGCTCCAGTCCGGCCGCGCGCAGGAAGTCGGCGACCTTGCCCGGCATGTCGAGGGTGACCGCGGTCTCCGGTGCTGGGGTGTCCTGGTGATCGTCGGTGTGCTCGGGCATGAGGTCGGCGACGGCGGTGCGGACGGCGCCGCGGCTGACGTGGTGGTCGCGGGCCAGGCCGGCGATGGACTGGCCGCCCAGGTATCCGGCGCGCACGGCGGCGGCCTTCGCGCCCGTGACGGCCGGGCGGCGTCCGCCCTTGCTGCCCTTGGCCTCGGCGGCCCGCAGTCCGTCGTAGGTCAGCTCGCGTTGGAGTTCGCCGCCCGCGGACACGCCGACACGATCGCGGCACGCGGCATCGTCCACCGCCTCGCCGACCAGCTGCCCCACCGGCTCCACTCCGTCCCGCTGCGGCCGAGAGTCTACGACCACTTCACCATCGTGCACCGCCGCCACACCACCCTCAGCCGGGCCACCCGCACTCTTCATCGGCCTCGCCACCACCCGCCTCCGGCAGGCGAGGCCTTAGGCAGGCAGGCCGAACCCTGAGGCGCCCCTGACACACCTTCACTCGGACAAGCCGGAGAACCAGATTGCGGATCCGCTTCCTTCTGCACCTTGGAGGAATGAGATTGCTCAGACCGGGAAGGAGCTGCGGTCGGGCACATTTCCGCCAGGTCGCCATCCACCCTTTCTGATGCGTTGCCGATGTGAAGTTCAAAGGGTGAAGACATGTAGGGCGACGATCTTCGCGGCCGGCTCGGCAGACGACCTCGTTGCACCCGACGAGGTGGCAAAGCTGCAGTTCATCCGCCGATAGTGGGGCTTGATGTCGACCTGTAGCCGCACGGCCGGACCGGCTGTCGCAGCCCGCACGTCCGACGGGCTGAAGCTGTCGATTGCGGCAGCAAATTAGCGCAATTGAGCCAGTCCTGCTACGGTCGAAAGAAAGCCGACTCTTTGGACCGGTCGATACGTGCGGATTCTGGCGACCGGATGGCTCCTTCCTGCCCGTGGGGGCGGGTGCGGGGCCGCATGGCGAAAATAAAGGGACATACGTGACGAACAGAAAAAGAGTAGCGATTATCGGTGCCGGCCCCTCGGGCATGGCTCAGCTGCGGGCCTTTGAGACCGCAGCGCGCGCGGGGGCAGACATCCCCGAGATTGTCTGTTTTGAGAAACAGGCTGACTGGGGTGGCCAGTGGAACTTCACCTGGCGCACCGGACTCGACGAGTACGGCGAGCCCGTGCACTCGAGCATGTACCGCAATCTGTGGTCGAATGCGCCGAAGGAAGCGCTGGAGTTCGCTGATTACACCTTCGACGAGCACTTCGGTCGCGCCGTCTCCTCATACCCGCCGCGCCCGGTTCTGTGGGACTACATCGCCGCCCGGCTGAAGAAGACGAACGTGCGCGATTTCATCCGTTTCCAGACCATCGTGCGCTGGACGGAATACGACGCCGAGCGTGAGGTCTTCACGCTCACGGTCGAGAATCTCCCCACCGGAGAAACGACGACCGAGGAGTTCGACCATGTGGTCGTCGCCAGCGGCCACTTCGCTTTCCCCAACGTGCCGCACTTCCCTGGCATCGAGACCTTCCCCGGGTACATCGCCCACGCGCACGACTTCCGCGGTGCGGAAGCCTTCAGGGGGCAGGACGTCCTCGTCGTCGGCTCCAGCTACTCGGCCGAGGACATCGGCAGCCAGGCGTTCAAGATGGGCGCACGCTCGGTGACGGCGAGCTATCGTTCCGCGCCGATGGGCTACGACTGGCCCGAGGGCTTCGAGGAACGCCCCGTCATCAAGCGCATCGAGGGCAACACGGTCCACTTCGCCGACGACACCTCGAAGCACATCGACGCCGTCATCCTGTGCACCGGCTACCTGCACAAGTACCCGTTCCTGCCCGACGAGCTCGCGCTGGCCTCCCCGAACAACGTGTACCCGGACGGCCTTTACCGCGGTGTCGTGTGGCAGGACAACCCGCGTCTGGCCTACCTCGGTGCGCAGGACCAGTGGTTCACCTTCAACATGTTCGACGCGCAGGCCTGGTACGTACGCGACCTCATCCTGGGCCGCGCCGAGCTGCCGTCGGAGACCGAACGCTCCGCGTCCATCGCCGAGTGGCGGGAACGTTTCGAGAAGCTTTCCTCGGACGCCGAAGAGGTCCGCTTCCAAGCCGACTACGTGCGCGATCTGCTGCGGCAGACGGACTACCCCGAGTTCGACCTCGACCGGGTCGTCGAGATCTTCCTCGGGTGGAAGCGCGACAAGAAGGCCGACATCATGGGCTACCGTGACCGTGCCTACCGCTCGGTCATGACGGGAACCCTGGCCGCCGAGCACCACACACCGTGGCTCGAGGAACTCGACGACTCGATCGAGCGCTACCTCGCCGAAGCCCCCGCCAAGACCCCGCAGAACACTGAGCGCAGCCTGGCGGCGTAACTCCCCGAGGTCGGGGACGGACCCCACTACGGTTCAGGGGCCCAGCAGTTCTCACTGCGGGCCCCTGACCCGTATCCATGGGGTGGGCACAACTGGGTGACGTCGGTTGCCGGTTGCCGGGATCAGGAGGAGTGCGCCGTGGGCCATGGGAGCGTGCCGTGGGCCGTGCCGGATGGCTTGTGTGTGAGGGGTGGGGATCGAGCCGCAGCCCTGCGAAGACCTTTCCGCAATCGCCTCGGCGCCGGCGCGGCCGCTCAAGAACCCTGGCCTCCGTGATCCGCGCAGAACGCAACGACCACTCCCGGTATGTCGTGGAACAGACCTTCGCCCTGCTCCACCAGTTCAAGCGCCTCGCGGTCCGCTGGGAGCGCCGTACCGAACTCCACGGTGTCTTTGTCTCCCTAGCCTGCAGCCCGATCTGCTGGAGACGCCTCAAGAAGACCCGACCATGATCGTGTCACGAGCTCTATGCCGAGGAACGCACTCTCCTCAAGTGGCAGTGGCAACCGGTGAATTGGCACTGGACCAACAGCACGGCTCCCCTGCACCGCCTCTGATCGCGTAACGCGGCCGAGCTCGCCTCGTGAGACGGGCGTCCTTGCCCGTGTTGCCCTGGCCACGTCATGGAGGTCTCACACAGCTTCTTCAGCCGAGCCACTTGCCTTACGTGCCTGGCAAGACGAGACGCATCATGACCTGCGCAAATCCCTTTCCACCCCTGGTGTCCTGCGCCGGAGATCCGTCGGCAGAAATGGGCGAGGGACTCAAGGATCTCCTCGACGGTCTTGGTCCAGACGAATGGCCTGGGGTCTGCGTTCCACTCCTTGACCCGGGCGCGGATGTCGGCCTCGAGGGCCTGGACGCTTTTGTGTGCGCCGCGGCGGATCTTCTGGTCGGCCAGGAACCCGAACCACCGCTCGACCTGGTTGATCCACGAGGGACCGGTCGGAATGAAGTGCATGTGAAAGCGGGGGTGTTCGGCCAGCCACGTCCTGATCGCGGGTGTCTTGTGGGTGCCGTAGTTGTCGCAGATCAGGTGGATCTGCAGGTGCGCGGGCACCTCCTTGTCGATCCGGATCAAAAACTTCTTGAACTCCGCCGCCCGGTGCCGGCGGTGCAGGGCGCTGATGACCTCGCCGGTGGCGACGTCGAACGCGGCGAACAGCGTGGTCAGGCCGTTGCGGACGTAGTCGTGGGTGCGCCGCTCGGGCATGCCCGGCATCATCGGCAGCACCGGCTGGGACCGGTCCAGGGCTTGGATCTGAGACTTCTCGTCCACCGAGAGGACCACCGCGCCCTCGGGCGGGTTGAAGTACAGCCCGACGACGTCGTAGACCTTCTCCACGAACAACGGGTCCGTGGACAGCTTGAAGGTGTCCGTCAGGTGCGGCTTGAGCTGGAACCTCCGCCAGATCCGGCCGACGGTGGACCTGGACAGGCCGCTGTGCTCGGCCATCGACCTCCGCGACCAGTGCGTGGCGTTCTTCGGGATCTCCTCCAGCGTGGCGACCACGACCGCTTCCACCCGGTCCACGCCGATGGTGGGCGGCCGGCCCGGCCGGGGCTCGTCGGTCAGGCCGTCCAGCCGCTCGGCCAGGAACCGCCGCCGCCACTTGCGGACCGTGTCCGCGGAGATCCGCAGGTTGCGGGCCACCTGGACGATGGGCGGGATGTCAGGACCGGCACAGGCCAGCACGGTCCGCGCCCGTAACGCCAGTGCCTGGGCGGAGTTCGCCCGCCGGGTCCAGCGCTCCAGCACGGCACGCTCGTCGTCCAGCAGCAGCGGTTCCAGCTTCGGACCACGACGCGGCACCGGCACCCCGGCAGAAGAACTCATACACGATCCAACGACGGACTACCGGCGCAGGACACCAGTGCTGTGACCAGGAAGGTTCGCCGGGGCAGCTCGATCAGTCCGATCGTGCTGCTTCCCACCTCCATGAGGTTCGGCGAGTGAGGCCGTCGAGGTCCCCGCGGCCGGTGCACCAGAGGAGTACCTGGGTGGGATCTCCGGGCGGGGCGGCGGGGAAGAGCCGGTTGAGTACTGCTGAGCTCAGCGGTGCTGGTGGTAGCCAGTCCACGGACAAGCCCTGTGTGATGTCGTGGGTGTGCAGGAGGGTTTCGGCGACGCCCATCGCGGCGAACCCGTCGGGGTCGCACGGACCCCAGTGCCAAGCACGCAAGGTCGGGCCGGCCGTGGCCAGGGCGCTGCTGAGCAGCCCGCCGCAGGCGGTGACGGCCTGGAGCACCTCAGCCGGTGAGGCGGTGGAACGGATGTTCAGGTCGAAGGGAAGGTAGGCGTCGGCGGGCTGTGCTGCCAGCTGCCCCGCGTAGGCCAGCAGGTCATGGCCGATGTGCGCTGCTGTTTGCCGGCAGGTCCATTCGAGCGGCCCCGCCGGCACCGTCCAGTCCTCGGCGGTATGGGGGCTGAGCACCCGCAGCATCTCTGCCACGGCGGCGTCGACGTCCTGATGGTCCATGCGGAGCTCCTTGCGGTTCGTGCTGTGCGACGGGGCTGTGCCGGTAGTCGTTCATTCACGCTGCCAGGTACCTGGCACGTCCGCCCCAGCGGATGCCCTATTTTCTTGATCGTGGTTCGAACTGGTCACTCGTAAGATCAGCGGGACCCAGGGGCTCTGGGTATGGCTGTCAGCGGTTCGCCATGAGATGGCTGGAAAGGCTTGGCCGCCCGGAGCCCCGCGACGACTCGACCGCCAATTGGGAGATGCGACTCGATCGCTGTGCAGGGCAACGTCGGCGAGGTCGTCTGCTGGGCTGCAGGAGCGTGACGAGCTGGCGGAGGTGCCCGTGCCCCGGATATGGGCCGGAGTGGACATCGGCAAGGAACACCACCGCTGCGTGGTGATCAACGCGGACGGCGAACGGCTGCTGTCCCGCCGAGTCCTGAACGACGAGACAGCCTTGCTGGAACTGATCGGGGACGTCCTGGCCCTCGACACCGACGTGCTGTGGGCCGTTGATCTCAACCACGGCGGAGCCGCCTTGCTGATCGGACTGCTGATCAGCCACGACCAGCCGATGATCTATATCACCGGCCTGACCGTGCATCGTGCCTCGGCCTCCTACCGGGGCGAGGGAAAGGCGGACGCCAAGGACGCCTTCGTCATCGCCGACCAAGCCTTTCTCACTGCGAAGGCGGCCCGCTGCCGCGTTGGCAGTGCTTCGATGCTGTGAAACGCTGACTTCAGGGCGCATATGTCCGGTATCTCCATATCGATCTCGAACGGGTGAGACCGGCCGCCTCCCGGGAGCCCCCCGGCTCCAGGCTCCCGTTCGGGAGTGAGGAGCAGCCATGACGACGACCGAGCACGCTCACGACCGCGGCGGGCACAGTGACCCCACCTTGTACCGCACTCCGGCGGACGCCGTCGCCGCACCCCCGGAGAAGCTCGCCTATGTCGTCGGTTTCGACCCGGCCGCACAACGCGCGGACGCGTTGTTCACCGTCGGCACCGACCCCGAATCCCCCGCATACGGCCGCGTGACCTCCCACGTCGAGCTGCCCGACCTGGGCAACGAACTGCATCACTTCGGCTGGAACGCCTGCTCGAGCGCGCTGGCGCATGCCGGTCATCATCACGCTGCGCGGCGCTACCTCATCGTCCCCGGACTGCGCTCCTCCCGGCTGCACGTCCTCGACACCGGCCCCGATCCCGCCCGTCCGCGCCTGGTCAAGGTGGTCGAGCCCGAGGAACTGGCCGCCAAGGCCGGATACTCGCGCCCGCACACACTCCACTGCGGCCCCGACGGAATGTTCCTGTCCTGCCTGGGCGGCGCGGACGGGGCGGACGGGCCCGGCGGCGTCGCGCTGCTGGACCACGAAAGCTTCGAGGTGCTGCGCGCCTGGGAGAGCGACCGCGGACCGCAGCGGCTCGCCTACGACCTCTGGTGGCACCTGCGCCAGAACATCGCCGTGACCAGCGAGTGGGGGACCCCCTCGATGATCGAGGACGGCCTCGTCCCCGAACTGCTGCTGGATCGCCGCTACGGCCACTCACTGCACTTCTGGGAGCTGGACTCCGGCCGGCACCTGCAGCGCGTCGATCTGGGGGACGAGAACCAGATGGTGCTGGAACTGCGCCCCGCGCACGACCCCGAGGCCACGTGGGGGTTCACCAACACCGTGGTCAATGTGGAGGACCTGTCGGCGTCGGTGTGGTTGTGGAGCCGGGAGGGCGAGGACTTCGCCGTCCGCAAGGTGATCACCGTCCCGGCCGAGCCCGCGCAGACGGAGGACCTGCCCCCGGCGCTGCAGCCGTTCGGCGCCGTGCCCCCATTGATCACCGACATCGACCTGTCCGTGGACGACCAGTGGCTGTACGTATCCGCATGGGGAACCGGCGACCTGCTCCAGTACGACGTGAGCGACCCGCTCCACCCCAGGCAGACCGCGTCCGTGCGTCTTGGCGGCATCGTCGGCCGACAGCCGCACCCCGCCGAACCGGATACTCCGCTGACGGGCGGAGCGCAGATGGTCGAGCTCAGCCGCGACGGGCGGCGCGTGTACCTGACGAACTCCCTGTACGCCGCCTGGGACGCACAGCTCTATCCCGCGGGCATCGACCCGTGGATGGTCAAACTCGACGCCGACACCGCGCACGGCGGGCTCTCCGTCGACAACCGCTTCTTCCCGCACGGCCCGGACTTCCTCGGCCTGCGCGTGCACCAGATACGCCTGCAGGGCGGCGACGCCTCCTCGGATTCGTACTGCTACCGCCGCTGACGGAGCCGGTTCACCCGGGCGCTGCGCACATAAGCCCGCCACCCTCGTACGAAGGGGGCATGCTCTCCGTGCTCTACGCAGCAGGCGCGCACACCGACGACGGAACCGGGTGGCAGCTGCCCTCCACCGGAATGCTGGTGGCCGTGGTCCTGGTGACCGTGGCCACTGCAGTGGGCGCCTGGCTGGCGCGGCGTGGATTCGGCCGGCCGGCGCTTCTGCTGGCCGCCGCGTCAGGGATTTTGCTGATCATTGCGGTCCTCGATCTTCTGCCCGACGCGTGGGACGAGGCCCATGAGGCCGGCGTGCCGCAGTGGACGGTGCTGCTCACCGCGCTCGCCTCGTACGGGGTGACGGGCGCCGTGGTCCGTATGGGCTGCCCGTGCGAGCCGGGTCGTGCGGGCGGCATCGGCGCGGCATCGGGGCTCGCTCTGCACCGCTTCCTGGAGGGGGCGACCCTGGCGCTGACCGCCTCAGTCGCCGTGGTGGCGGCGCTCCTGGTGCACGCGGCCGGCGAGGGCTTGGCGCTGGCCGCTCTGCTGGGGGCGCAACCGAGGCGGCGCGTGGCCCCATGGATCGGTCTGGCCTGCTTGAGTCCGGTCGCGGGAGCCTTTGTGACGAGCGCTTTGCCGATTCCGGACGGCCTCATGCCGCTGCTGCTCGCCTTCGTTGGCGGCGTGCTCGCGCAGGCGGCGCGGGTGGCGCTCAGAATCGCCCATCAGCAGCGGCCCGCGGACCGGCGAGTCCTCGGGGTCCCGGCTGTGATGGTGATGCCTCTCGCGGCCGTCCTCACCGCGCTCGTCGTCCTGGTCGGGGCAGTCAACCGCTGAACGCGACCGGTTTCACGAGGGCGATGAAGGTCGCGGGAACCGGCGGGCGCGGTCGTACGACTCTCTGGGTGTTGTCAAGTTGTCTAGGAGCAGGATGGCTGATGGGGCATCAGGTCGAGGTGAGGGGAGGTGGCGGGCTCTGGACCAGGCCGTGGCGGGCATGGCGGTGGTCCCGGTGATCTGGTTCCAGGTGGTGAAGCGGTGCCGCATCTCGGCGCGGTAGTCGGGTGCGGCCATCAGGTGGCGCCGGGGCCGGAAGTGCGGTGAGATCTGACTGAACGCGGACAGGAACTTTTGGGTTGCGCCGGCCGAGCGGAAGCCCTTCATGGCGCGTTCACGCTGCCTCGTCGGCTGATGACTGTTCTCGGCCCGGTTGTTCAGGCCCTGGTGCGAGCGGTGCTCGACCGACGACATCAGCTCGCGGTGCGCGACGCCGTAACACCGAGAGGCTGTCCGACATCGGGGCTTCGGCCTCGGTCGGCTCGATCGCGGACGGCTGTGACAACACGATGGCCGAGGCCTTGAACGGCACCTTCAAGGCCGAGCTGACCGAGATGCAGGGCCCCTGGAAGGACTGCGGCCAGGTCGAGCGGGCGATCTTCCAGTGGGTCACGTGGTACAACGAGGAACGGCTCCACTCCGCCCTCGGCTACGTACCGCCCGCCGAGTACGAACGCGACTGGTGGCGACAGCGGGAAGCCTCCCCGCACTCCGCCTGAAACAAGATCGCCGGACTCTACGAAACTCGGGGCAGCTCACTCCCACGGAACCGCCACCCCCTATGCCCGACCAGTCAAAACGCCGTCCTCAGGCCTGGAAAGACAACAGCTTCTCAGCCTCAACCAACGGCTGGACCCGACATGTGTCGGCGTACAGTCTTGTCTCCCCAGCCCGGTACGCAGAAAAGTACCCACCTCGACGGTCGCCACAGAGACTCAGCCGCCGATGGCCAGCGAGGAACGGGACACAAGGGGCGGTCCAGAGTGGGGTGAAGCCACATCGCGCAGCGACGCCTGAAGAGCGCCCTTGACGGGCCGTCGTGTCCCGCGCCCTGATGACCTGTCCCAGCGAAGCTGAGACAGCCTCAGTCATTGCGAGGCAGATGATTGCGCGTTTCTGACAATCTCGAACGTCTGGTGCTGTGTCTCGGTCATCGCCGTTCACGCCCAGCGGCGGCTCGCCCGTCCGCTGGTCACCAGCCTCGGCCGGCCCCGGGAGAAACCGGCCCCGCCGCAAAAGCTCATCCCCGCCAGAATCCGCCGAGGGTTCCGAAACCCGCCACCCCGGCCCCGCTGCGGGGTCCGGGGCCGGGCCCGACTTTGCGTCAACCCCAGGGGGTGTCGGCCGACTCCTCGATCGTGGTGTACAGCCGGCTGAAGAAGTCGGTCGCGGCCATCATCAGGATGATGGCCGCCCGTTGCTCCGGGGCGAAGGGGCCGTGACCTCGGCCGGAGCGGGGCGGCCTGCTGGCTTCGGCCACCTCCGCCCCCTTCGCCCTGGTCACCGGCGGCCTGTCCGCCGTTCTGGCGATCGCCGTCGTGGCCGCGACCAACACCCCTCTCCGCGCCTACCGCACGCCGCATCCCACACCGCCCGCCGCCCCCGAGCCGGCTGCCCCCGGGCCCGCCGACGCGGTCTCGTTCAGGTCGAAGTCCTCGGCTACCTGACTTATCGAGCGGTCACCTCGCCGGCACCGCTCGACGATCTTGGCCTTGGACTCCGGCGTGAACGAACGGGGAGCACGACGAGACTTCTTCCCCATGCTTTCCCTGATGGACATCCTCCTTCCGGAGGCTCAGTCCCCTGATCTCGGATGTCCGTCAAGGCGGATCAAGCCCAACCGGCACCACCGCCCCGACGGGGGACTCGGACGGTCCCGGGGCGGGCTGACCTGCACCATCCACTCCGCCGGCGAGGGCGGCTGCCGCCCCCCGGCCCTGCTGGTCACACCGGGCCGGCGGGGCGACGCACCACAGATGATCGCGGTCCTGGGACGGCTCCGGGTTCCCCGCCCGTTGGGCGGACGGCCCCGGACCCGGCCCGGCTACGTCGGCGGCGACCAGGCCGACAGCTCCCGCCTCAACCGCCACCTGCGCAGACGCCGCATCAGGCACACGGTTCCCGGGCCGAGGGAGCAGCGGGTCGGCGTCGGCGCCGAGGCAGCGCGGGCGGCCGGCCCGCCGGGTCCGACCGCGAGCGCCACCGGCGCCGCCACGAGGTCGAGCGGGCCGTCAGCCGGTTCAAGACCCCCCGTGCGGTCGCGACCCGTTACGACGAACGGGCCCGTGTCTTCCACGGCACGGTCGCCGCGGCAGCGATCCGCTCATGGCTCCGCCCATGATCCGCCGGACAGTGCCGGGGAATCTCCGCCCCGAGGGGAAGGGAGCGGCATTCCACCCTGAGCGGAGGGGCGGAACGCCGAGCCTCTGCGGGACCCTCGAAAAGTCGGGGGGAGTGTTCGGGAACGGGCTGGGTACCAGCACCTCCGAAGGACCGACGCACATCCGCCCGTGCACGTTCGTGGGGAGAGGTAGAGGTATGGAGACCGCCGTGATCCGGCCGCAGGCACAGGTCGTCGAGAAGAACGCCGAGGCCGGGACGGGTGACGGGAGTCTGCCGGGGGTGGTGGATCCCCGAGCCGTCGCTCCGCGCGACGCCAAGGAACTGTCCCGGCAGTTCTTCCGTCGTCTGGCGGAGCTGGAGGAGGGCACACACGAATACCAGTACGCGCGCAACACTCTGATCGAGATGAACATGTCGCTGGTGCGGTTCGCGGCCGGACGGTTCCGCGGCCGTGGCGACGACATGGAGGACATCGTCCAGACCGGCATGATCGGTCTGATCAAGGCGATCGACCGGTTCGAGCTGTCGCGCGAGGTCGAGTTCACCTCCTTCGCGCTGCCGTACATCGTCGGGGAGATCAAGCGCTTCTTCCGTGACACCACGTGGGCGGTGCATGTGCCGCGGCGGCTCCAGGAGCTGCGGGTGGAACTGGCCAAGGCCCGCGAGGAGCTCTCCAGCCGGCTGGACCGCGATCCCACGGTCGCCGAGCTCGCCACACTGATGAACATCACCGAGGAGCAGGTCAACGAGGGGCAGCTCGCCGCGAACGGCTACAACTCCTCGTCGCTGGACGCCGCCCTCACCGGTGACGGCCCGGAGAACGGCGAGGCCGTCCTCGCCGACTTCATCGGTATGGAGGAGGAGGGACTGCGGCTCGTCGAGGACTTCCACTCACTCGCGCCGCTCATGGCCGAGCTGAGCGACCGCGACCGGGAGATCATCCGCATGCGGTTCGTGGAGGAGGCCACCCAGGCGGAGATCGGCGAGCGGCTCGGGTGCTCGCAGATGCACGTCTCCCGGCTGATCAAGCGGATCATCGGCCGTCTGCGAAAGGGCATGCTGGGCGAGCTGGGCTGCGCCTGACGCCCCGGGGGACGGACACCGTACGCGGCTGCCGGCCCACCTGTGAGGGTGGGCCGGCAGCCGCGTACCCGGTTCGTCGTTTCCCGGTGGATCCGGTGGGTGCGGGATCGTCCGAAGACGCTCTCGGGGAGTGGAAGTGGAAGTGGGAGTGGAGTGGAGCGCTTGTCGGGCAGGCGTTCTCGGCCGACGCCGGCCGGCGTCTCAGCCGGCGTCGAGGCTCAGCACCGCGCCGACACGTTTGCCGACCGGTACCCGCTCCACGAAGAGGTCCCGCGCCAGGGCCCGGACTATCTCCAGTCCGTGGCAGCCGATGCGCTGGGGATCGCGGGGGAAGACCCGGGGCAGGGTGCCGCTGCTGTCGTACACGGCGACCGTGATCGCTTCGTCCGTTCCCTCCAGCTCCAGGATGTACGGGCCGCCGCTGTGCCGGTCGGCGTTGGTGACGAGTTCGCTCACCACCAGGAGTGCCGCGCCGTCGGTCCGCCGGCCGATCGTGGCGCACCACTCGGTCCTCAGCTGTTCCAGGAAGCGCGCGGCGAAGTCGCGCGCCTCGGCGATGCATCCCGGCTCGCCGGTGAAGTGTGCCGTCCGCCGCAGCGGTTCCACGGGCACGTCGAAACCAATCGGTATCACTGCCCCGTCCAGGTGATCGGTCATGCGTTTCTCTCTGGGAAGCCGGACTGGCCGGACGATCTGCACCGGTGCACCTACCCCGGGTCGGGCGGCACAGTCCCCCGATCGGTGTTCGTCATGCCACACGGCGGGCACCCGGACAAGCGAGGGGGGCGGGGCCGCCTCCGGTGGGAAGGGCGAGCCATGAACGAACTGTTGGCGGTGCGGTGCCTGCGGACGCTGCCCGTGGTGACGCTGGGCGGCGATGCGGTGGCCCACGTCAAGGACACCGTCCTCGACGCCGCGGCCGGGCGCGTCACCGGCTTCACGCTCACCGGCCGCACTCTGCTGTCGGGCCCCCTGCCCCGCGACCTGCCCTGCTCGGCGGTGCACTCCCTCGGCCGGCACGCGGTCATGGTCCGCGACGAGGGGGCGTTGTGCGACGTGCCCCTGTCGGTGGCCCGCCGCGACGCCCTGCACGGGCGGCTGCTCAGTGCGCAGGTCCTCACCGACGAGGGCGACGCGGTCGGCACGGTGCTCGACGTCCTGGTCGAGGGCGGCACCAGTGGCCGGATCGTCGCCTTCCGGCTCGCCGCGCACCGGGAGTCGGTGCCGGGCTCGAGACACCGCCGGCACCGGGTGTACGTGCCGTGGGGCGAGGCGGTGTCCGTCTCCGGCCGGTCGCTGGTCATCCCCGTGCACGCCACCGCCTGCGTCACCGACGACCTGTCGGACTTCGTGGCGCGGGTCGGCACGTTCCACGCCCGGCGGACGGGCGCGCTGCCGTGATGCTGTTCTCCCGGGTGCGAGGGCTGCCGGTGCTGACCCCGGGTGACGGGGACCGGCTCGGCGTCGTGCGGGCGCTGACGGTCGACGCGGTGTCCGGCACGGTCACCCACGTGCGGATACGGAGCGGGCGCCTGCGCAGGGAGACCGCGCTGGCCTGGGACGACGTGGACGCCACCGGTCCGGACACGCTGATCGCCCTCCCGTCCTCCTCCGCCTCGGCCGAGCCCCCACCGCATCACGATCTGCTCGGCAGCAGGGTCCTCACCGAGGAGGGCGAGGAACGCGGCACCGTGCTCGACGCGGCCTTCGATCCGCTCACCGCCCGCATCGAGGCGGTCCTCACCACGCGCGGCGAACTCCCGGCCGACCACTTCCTGGGGCTGGGCGACTACGCCTTGGTGATCCGCGCTCGGGGTACGGGGTTCGGAACACCGGCACCTCACGACTGACCAGGCGACCGGCTGGGCGACGCCGCTCGCGACGTCGGCAGCGGCAGCGGCGGTGGTGGGGGCGGCCCGGAGAGCGGTGGCCGGGAGGAGTCCGACAACGGCCCGGAAGAAGGACCGGCGGGCCGGCCGGAGGGCGGTGGGCCGGCGCCCACGAGCCCCTCTTCCCGCCCGGCTGGTCCGCGACAGTCACACGTCGCACCGGCATCAGGCCTTTGTCGACTTTTTCCGCGGGTTCCTGCGGACACACACCACCGCTTCCGTCACTCGTTCGTTGTGTGCTCCGGTGACGCACCGATTGCAAGCCGACGCGGACGGACCTTTCGACAGGCGCCCGGTGCAAAAGCCCGTTTAGCGTGCAGGGGTGAGCTCACGTACCGTCTCCGATCGGGTGACCGCCCGCCACGGCTGGGCGCAGGCCCTGGTCACGGCGGTGGGCGGGCTGCTCGCCATGGGCGTCGTGGCCGCGCTCGGGCTGTGGGCGGCCGGTGCCACGAACCTCCCCGACGGTTCCTTCCCCAGGGTGGTCGCGGCGACAGTGGTCACCGCCGTGGGCGGCTCGGTGAGGCTGTCCGGGGACGCGGGGAAGCTGGCCGGCGCGGAGGGCGGCCTGACGGTCATGCCGCTGTCCGTCACGCTCACCGGGGCCCTCCTCGTCGGCCGGGGCTTTCTGCGCCCGTTGCGCCACCGGGCCGTCGCCGGGGCGCCCGAGCTGATCGGGTGGGCCGCGCGGATCGCCGCCCTGTGGCTGCTCGCCCTGCTCGGGCTGGCGTTCGCCGCCCGGCACACCTTCGAGGTCTCGCTCAGGGGCGGGCTCCTGAATGATCTCGGGGATCTGTTGGGGATTTACCCCAAGATCGGTTTCGCCGCCGAGGTGCCGCTGACCGTCCTCGTCGGCCTGCTCTGGCTGGCGGGTGTGCTGGTGCTGGCCCTGCTGGTGTCGCAAAGCGCCCCACTGCCGGGCCGGTTGCTCCGGTTCCAGACGGCGGTGCGGCCCGCGGCGCGCGCGATGCTGCGGCTGCTGCTCGCCTTCGTCGTCATCGGTGCCGTGATCGCGCTGGTCGTCGCCGTGACGCGGGGGCATCCGGCGGAGACGTTCGCCGTGATCCTGCTGGGTCTGCCCAACGTGACCTGGCTCGCGCTGACCATCGGGCTCGGCGCCACCTGGGACGGCAGGGTGCAGGGGCCCTTCGGGCTGCCCATGCCTCATGTGCTCGACGAGGTGCTGCGCACCGAGGACGTCTCGGCGCTGAACCTGAGCACGCTCGCCGAGCACGACGGCAGGGTGTGGTGGCTGCTGGTGGCCGACGCGGTGCTGCTGCTGGCCGTCGCGTTCGTGATGGCGGCCCTGTCAACGGCCCGGGTCCGGGCCTGGCAGCACGCCGTGCACCTGGCGGTGGCGCTCGCGCTGACGGTTCTGATGATCTGCCTGGTCGGCCGGATCTCCGCCCGGCTCGGCCTCTCCGTACTCGGCATCGGCGACCTCGGCACCGGGCTCTCCGGTCAGGTGCTGCTCGAACCGCGTCTGGCGGGCGCACTGGGTCTGGCCCTCCTGTGGGGCCTGGTCACCGGTTTCGCGGGCGCGCTGCTGGCGCGGGGCAGGCGGCGCTGACGGGACCTGCCGGACCGCTGCCGGGTGTTCCACGTCCGCGGTCCACGGCGGTGGTGAGGTCCTGTACGTCGAGGGAGATCCAGCCGGTGTCGGCGTACTCCTGGAGTTCGTCGCCGACGGGGCAGAACGCACAGTGGCCGATGCCGCCGGGGCCGACCGGGGCGCGGGTGACGGGACGGCCGTTGAGGTACGCGCCGTTGTGGCTGCCGAGGTCGGCGATCTCGTACGTCCCGTCGGGCAGTGCCCGTGGTTCGGTGTGCCGGCGGGAGACCACGAGGTCGTCGATGGCGAGGTCGTGGTCGGCGGCGCGGCCGCTGCGGACGCCGCGGGTGGGCGGCGGACGTACGGTGGTGGGCTGTGGGGACGGGAGGGTCAGGCGACCGGGACGCCCAGCGCCGGGGCGGCGCGCTGCATCCGCAGGGCGTCCACGGATTCGGCCAGCAGTTCGTACTCGGTGGTGTCGTCGCCGGTGGCGAGGCGCACCAGCTGTCCGGCGGCCAGCGCCTCCGCCGTCTCCTCCTGCCGGGCGGCGTCACCGCACCAGGCACGCAGCACGGCGGGTACGTCGGGCACACCGTCCGCGACGGGGACGAGCGCGCCCGGAGGTAAGTGCTCGGCCTCGGGCTGCGGGTCGAGGCGCTCGGCGATCCACGAGGCGCGATCGCGCAGCCACCAGAGGGCCAGGGCCAGGGTGGGTGCGCGGTAGGTCCCGAGGGGTACGCCGATGCGCCGGCCGTCGCAGACCCCGTACGCCGTGACGTGGCACAGGAACTCGTCGTGCACGATTCTCTCCCCCCGTTGCGTTGCCCGGCGGCCGACCGCGCTCGCTCTCCGGTGGGTCGCGTGCTGTGCGTGAGGGAGCCGTAGCGCGGGGTGAAGCGCTCTCGTATCGAGTATGTTCACCACTGAATCACTGTCACCATGCCTTTCCGGCCACTCTCCTGGCATATTCGCCCCTCCTGATGGCCGGAATGCGGCGCAGGGTGACCGGAAGCACGACGCCGCACCCGGCCGCGTCGTGCTGAGGACCACGACGCGGCCGGGTGGGCGACCTGCCCGGGTGGGGGGCCTACTGCTTGACCACCGCGTCGATGCGGGCCAGTTCGTCCGCGTCGAAGTCGAGGTTGCGGGTGGCCGCGACGCTGTCCTCGAGTTGCCGCGGGCTGCTCGCCCCGACCAGGGCCGAGGTCACGCGCCCGCCGCGCAGCACCCAGGCCAGCGCCATCTGCGCGAGGGTCTGGCCGCGGGACTCGGCGATGTCGTTCAGCGTGCGCAACCGCTCCACCAGTTCGCCGGTGACCGCCTCGGTGTCCAGGAACGGGCTGTCGCCCGCGGCCCGCGAGTCCTCGGGAATGCCGTCGAGGTAGCGGGCGGTCAGCAGGCCCTGTTCCAGCGGGGAGTAGGCGATGGAGCCGACCCGGAGCTCGTCCAGGGCGTCCAGCAGGCCCTCGTCCTCCGGCCGCCGGTCGAGCATCGAGTAGCGCGGCTGGTGGATCAGCAGCGGGGTGCCCAGCTCACCGAGGATGCGGGCGGCCTCACGGGTCTGCTCCGCGGAGTAGTTGGACACGCCGACGTAGAGCGCCTTGCCCTGCTGGACCGCTGAGTGCAGGGCCCCCATCGTCTCCTCCAGCGGAGTGGCGGGGTCGAAGCGGTGCGAGTAGAAGATGTCGACGTGGTCCAGGCCCATGCGGCTCAGGCTCTGGTCGAGGGAGGACAGCAGATACTTGCGTGAACCCCATTCGCCGTACGGGCCGGGCCACATCAGGTGGCCGGCCTTGGTGGAGATCACCAGCTCGTCGCGGTACGGCGCGAAGTCCGCGCGCAGCGCCTCGCCGAGGGCGGACTCGGCGGCGCCGGGCGGCGGGCCGTAGTTGTTGGCGAGGTCGAAGTGGGTGACGCCCAGGTCGAAGGCGCGGCGCAGGATGGCGCGTCGGGTCTCCGCCGGACGGTCGGGACCGAAGTTGTGCCACAGGCCGAGCGAGAGCGCGGGAAGCTTCAGGCCGCTGTGTCCGGTGCGCCGGTAGGGCAGGTCCGCGTAACGGTCGGGGTGCGGGGTGTACAACACGACTCCAGGGGGTTGGCACAAGGGTGTCCGGTTCCGTCGAACCGGGGTTCCACTCTGGCGCGCACCGCGGGCAGCGGTCCAACAGAAGAATCCGATGGAATTCAGCGGATACGCTTCTCAATCATGGAACTGCGCCACCTTCAGCATTTCGTCGTCGTCGCCGAGGAGCAGCACTTCACCCGGGCGGCGGAGCGGCTGCTGGTCTCCCAGTCGGGCCTGTCGGCGTCGATCCGCGCACTGGAGCGCGAGCTGCAGACGCCGCTGTTCGTACGGACGACCCGGAGGGTGACGCTGACGGAGGCCGGACGGGCCCTGCTGGTGGAGGCCGAGCGCGTCCTGGCCCAGGTGCGGGCCGCGCACGAGGCGGTGGCCGCGGTGCAGGGCGTGCTGCGCGGCACGCTCGCGGTGGGCACCGAGCAGTGCATCGCCGGGGTGCACGTGGCGAAGCTGCTGGCCGCGTTCCGGCGGCGCCATCCGGACGTGGAGATCCGGCTGCGGCAGGGGGGTTCGGCGGCACTGGCCGAGGAGGTCGCGGCGGGACGCCTCGACCTGGCCTTCGCCTACCGGACCCAGGCGGACCCGGACCGGTTGCGGCCGGTGGCGCTGGCCGGTGAGCCGATGACCGTGCTGTGCCATCCCGGGCACCGGCTCGCGCGGGCCGGGGCGCCGCTGAACCCGCACGACCTGGGCGGCGAGGTATTCGTGGACTTCCATCCCGACTGGGGGCCGCGCCGGGCCACCGACACCGCGTTCGCCGCCGCGGGGGTACGGCGCACGGTCGCGCTGGAGGTGAACGACGTGCACAGCCTCCTGGACCTGGTCGACGAGAACCTAGGCATCGCCGTCGTCCCCCAGCACTTCCGGCACAAGCGTGAGGCGCTGACCGCGCTGCCGCTCAAGGACACCGGTGAGCCGGTGTACGAGACCGTGGCGCTGCTCCCGCCGGCGGCGGCCACCAGCCCCGCCGCGCGGGCGCTGATGGCCCTGCTGGACGACGCGGACGCGTGAGCGCGGCCGGGACCCCCACGGGGGACAGGGCGCGGGCGGGGGCGGGATGCGCGAGGGTGGACCCATGCATGCCAAGGACATCCTCATCGACGGCTTCGGCAGGATCCGCGAAGAAGTCCACGCCGCGGTGGCCGGGCTCGGCCCCGAGGTCCTCAACGCCCGGCCCGCGCCCGGCACCAACTCCATCGCCTGGCTGGTCTGGCACCTCACCCGGATCCAGGACGACCACGTCGCGGACGCCTTCGGGCTCGACCAGGTGTGGCTCGCCCAGGGCTTCGAGAAACGGTTCGCGCTCGGTCTGCCCCGCGGTGACACCGGGTACGGCCATACTCCGGCGCGGGTCGCCGAGGTGCGGGTCGACTCGGCCGACCTGCTGACCGGCTATCACGACGCGGTGCACGCGCAGAGCCTGGGGGCGCTGCGCGCACTGCGGGCCGAGGACCTGGAGCGCATCGTGGACGAGCGCTGGGACCCACCGGTGAGCCTCGGGGTGCGGCTGGTCAGCGTCCTGTCCGACGGCCTCCAGCACGCCGGACAGGCGGCCTATGTGCGCGGGCTCCTTCAGAGCACGGACTCGTAGCCGGGCAGCACCACGTCCCTCAGGAGGGCGTTGCGCTCGTCGAACGGGAGGAACGCGCTCTTGACGGCGTTGACCGTGACGGTCCGCAGGTCCCGGGCCGTCCATCCCGCCTGCTCCACCAGCAGGGACATCTCGCGGGTCATGGTGGTGCCGGACACCAGCCGGTTGTCGGTGTTGAGGGTGACCCGGAAGCCGAGGTCCTTCAGCGCGGTGATGGGGTGCGTGGCGATCGAGTCGGCGGCGCCGGTCTGGATGTTGGAGGTGGGGCACATCTCCAGCGCGACCCGGCGGTCACGGACCCAGCCCGCGAGCCGGCCGAGCTTGCCGGCCGCGAGGTCGGGGATGTCCTCGGTGATCCGCACACCGTGGCCGAGACGCTGCGCGCCGCACACCTGGAGGGCCTGGTGGATGCTGGGCAGGCCGTGGGCCTCGCCGGCGTGGATGGTGAACGGCACGCTCTCGCGGCGCAGGTGCTCGAAGGCGTCCAGGTGATCGGCGGCGGGGAAGCCGTCCTCGGCGCCGGCGATGTCGAAGCCGACGACGCCCGTGTCCCGGAACGCCACCACCAGATCGGCGATCTCCCGCGTCCGGTCGAACATCCGCATGCCGCACAGCAGCGTCCCGACCCGCACCGGCGTCCCCCCGGCGGCGGCCTTGGCCATGCCGGCGGCGAGCCCCTCCTGCACGGCCTCGACCACCTCGGGCAGGGTCAGCCCGCCCTTGGTCATCAGCTCGGGGGCGTAGCGGACCTCGCCGTAGACGACACCGTCGGCGGCGAGGTCGAGCACGTACTCCTCGGCGGTGCGCAGCAGGCCCTCGCGGCTCTGCATGACGGCGAGGGTGTGCTCGAAGGTGGCTATGTAACGCACCAGGTCACCGGAGCCGGCGGCCTCGACGTACCAGGCGGCGAGCTCGTCGGCGTCGGTGGTGGGCAGGGTGTGGCCGACCGTGTCCGCCAGCTCCACCAGGGTGGCGGGGCGCAGGGCGCCGTCGAGGTGGTCGTGCAGTACGGCCTTGGGCAGTCGGCGGAGGGTGGCGGTGTCGAGGCGGGGCGTGGTCATGGACGATGCGTTCCTCAGCGGTTCGGTGGTGAAGTGCGGGGTCACCCGGCGGGGTGGAGTCGATCGGCAGAGGTTATACGTAAAACGTCGATACGCGCCAGTCCCGCCCCCGGCGGCGCCCCGGGCCTGGTCCCGAGGACCTACGACGGCAGTCCGAGGCGCCCGGGCGGGTCGCCCGGCTACCGTCCGCGTATGGAGATCACCGAGCCACCGCAGCGGAGTCGGAAACAGCGCCGAAGGGATGTCCTGGACCGGCTGGAGCGGGAGACAGACATATGGGTGGCCTCGGCGGATGCCGAGGGGCTGCCCTGCCTGGTGCCGCTGTGGTTCGTGTGGGACGGCGAGGCCGTCTGGCTGGCGACCCGGCCGGCCAACCCCACCGGCCGCAATCTGCGGGAGGGTGGCCGGGCCCGGCTCGCGTTCGGCGACACGCGGGACGTCGTCCTGATCGACGGCGAGGTGGAGACGTACGACGCGCGGGAGGCGCCGCGGGTGGCGGCGGAGGCGTTCCGGGAGAAGACCGGCTGGGATCCGAGTGCGGACCGGGCCGCCCACGCGTTCTTCCGGGTACGCCCCCGGGCGGTGCAGGCCTGGCACGAGGTGCACGAAATGCCGGAGCGGCATCTCATGCGGGACGGGATCTGGCTGGTGTAGGGCGCCTTGCCCCGGCGTCGGACCCGCGCCGACCCTCCCGGGGGATCGCCGAGGTAAGCCCAAGAGGGGCCACGGCATGATCTTGGTTCCTTGAAGCCGCAACCCGTCACCTGTTCGACTTCGCCTCGTTTGTGTGATGTTGGGTTTGTCGTCTGGGGCCGGGGTCTTCCGCCGCCGGCTGGAGAACCGGCTGCGGGCCGTCGCCGCGGCGGCGGACGCCGGGTACCTCGGGCTTGGGGAACATCGGTACAGCGGTTGGTGCTGAGAACGATCATGGTTCCAGGGTGGCGGTCTCCGAGTTCGGGTGAGGTCGGGTCTGGAGTCGCTGGCGGAGATCGGCTTCCCCCGGCGTGAGCGGATCGTCCGGGCGCCGGATGCGAACTCGGCGGGGACGTGGGGTGTCGTCGACGTCCTGGAGGTCGGCGAAGTCGGCGTGCGCCGCCTCGACGGCCTCGGGGTACGCCTCCTTCTTCTCGTGCTCGGTGAGCGCGCGGGAGATGCTCGCGACGCTGGGGGCCTGGCCCTTGCGTTTGCCGGTGGGAATGATCAAGTCGGGCTGGATCTGCTCGACCGAATCGCCGTTCGCCCGGCACCGGAGCACGGTGTGCAGCATGTCCTCGGTCATGACGGGCGGTCGGCCACCGTGCTTGCCCTTGCGGGCCGCCGCGTCGAGTCCTTCGAGGGTCGACTCCCGGATGTTCTCCCGCTCGGTCTCCGCCATCGCCGCGAAGAACGCGAACAGGAGACGGCCCGGCCCGCTCGGGTCGTACATCCCGGGCAGGGGCCCGGCGAGCATCTCCAGGACCAGGCCGTGGGCGGTGAGGTGGTCGGCGAGCGCGGTGAGTTCGGCGGCGTCGCGGCCGAGGCGCTTCATCTCGTACACGGTGAAGACGACGCGGCAGTGCGGGGCGTGGGCCTTGATCCGGCGGGCGAGCGCGAGCGCGGCCTCGAACTGGGGTCGGACCCGCACGCGGGTGCTGATCTTCTCGGAAAACACCTTGTCGCGCTCGATGCCGTGCTTGGCGAGGGCGTCGAGCTGGGACTGGAGTTCCTGGGTGAGCGTCGAGCAGCGGGCGTAGCCGATACGGATGTCCGCGCTCGGCAGGGCCGGGTCGATCGGTGCCGGGGGCGGGGTACCGGGCCGCCACGGCTGTCCCGGGTCGCGGTCGGCTGGGGGTTGGTACCCGCAGTTCCTTCTTCAGCCGGGGGGCCATGGTGAAGCGGCGGGTGTGGTGGGCGGGGGCGACCGCGCCGCCGCGCGAGCGGCACGGCGAGCCGGGCTGCGCGTCGCACTTCGGACAGGCGTGCCGTTCGACGTCGTCCGCGTCCGACCGGCCGGACGAGGATGGCTGCTGAGGGTCTGTCACGGGTCCGGATTTTCGCACCACGCAAGTCTCGGAAGGAGGTCCGTCCCGCTTTTGAGTGAGAACGGGGTATGAGAAAGAATCCGGGATCGGCGGGAGTCTCGCGACGGTTATTGATCTTGCTCGCGCAAAGGACTGTTTGTGAGAAAAGCAGTGCTGACCTGAGCCCTCAGCCCGAACCGGCGACCAGCGCCTCGCCGAGCGGGGTGCGCCGGTAGAGCACCGACCGTCCGGACCGGGCGCGGACGAGCAGTCCCGCGCCTCGCAGGATGGCGAGGTGGTCTCCTACCGCACCGGGTGTCATGGCGAGGCTTCGGGCGAGGTGGCTGGTACTGGCCGGGGCGTCCAGCGCCAACAGCAGCCGGGCTCGGGACCGGCCGACCAGAGCGGTCAGGGCGTCCGGTCGGGGGACGCTCTCCTGTTCGCCCCACAGGACGGCGGTGCCGCGGGCACGATAGATCAAGGTCCTGGGCCAGGGGTCTTCCAGGTGGGCGGCGATATTCGCGACGAAGACCGAAGGGATCAGCAGGAGCCCGTCGCCGGCGAGGCGGACTGTTCCGACTTGGGGGAAGTGGCCGATCTCGATGCCGCCGGCTTGCCAGGCGATGCTCGGGTGCAGGCTCTCGATGGTCGTGACCCATCCGCGTTCGCCGATCACACCCACCCGGTGCACGACGTCGCGCTCACAGATCGCTCGCAGTTGCGGCCAGTCCATGGCGAGCAGTTCGTGCCAGGCCTGGTCCATCGCCTCGGCGATCCTGGAGACGGCGTCCGTCGAGTCCAGCACTGCGCGTACGCGGGGATCGCGGGCGGACGGGCCGGTCGCGTTGGTGGCGAATTCGTGGCGGGCCGCTTCCAGCGGTGTGGCCCGGATCATGGCCAGGTCGTCTGACCAGGTCTGGTTGAGGCCGCGCGGGGGCGGGGCGACGAAGTTCGGTCCGGATCGGGAGCTGTGCAGGGCGAGGACGGCGTTCAGTTCGGTCTCGCGGCGAAGCCGTTCGAAGGCCGGCAGGAGCCGGGTGGCCCAGGCTCGCGGCAGTGGCCGGTCTTGGCCGGCGAGCGAGCGCAGCAGGAAGCAGAGGTCCATCGCGGGGGAGAGTGCGAAGCGGCTGCGCAGCAGGGCCTCGACGGAGACTTCGAAGCGGAGCACCCTGCGACGTTACCGCAGGACGTCCGTTCCGATTCGTCGAGCGACGAATCATTGTTGGGTGGGGTGGGCGCACGGCGAGGCTGGGCGTCATGACCCCGACCGCCGAGCCCGCACAGGGCAACCACCGCGCCACCTACCGGGAGGTGCTGGCCGAGCCGCGATTCCGGCTGCTCTTCTCGACCCGCGCCGTCTCGATCACTGCGGACGCGCTGCGGATCACCACGTTCTCGGTTCTGGTCTTCTCGGCCACCGGCTCCCCGCTGCTGAGCGCAGTGGCCTTCGGCATCGGCTTCATCCCGCAGCTGTTCGGCTCGCTGTTGCTGGGCTCACTGGCCGACCGGCTGCCGCCCCGCGCGCTCATCACCGGCGGCTACGCCTTGACGTGCGCCGCCGCCCTGCTGCTCGCCCTGGTGCGGATGCCGATCGCGGCAAGCCTCGGTGTCGTGGCGCTGGTCGCCCTCGCCACACCGGTATTTCACGGCGCGTCGAGTCGGCTGGTCGCGCAGTCGCTGGAGGGCGACGCCTATGTACTGGGCCGGTCACTGAACAACATCGCTGGCTCCGGCGCGCAATTGTTCGGCCTGGCGCTGGGAGGTGCGGTCGTCGCGGCACTCGGTCCACGCCGGGCGCTCGCGGTCAGCGCCGTCCTCTACCTCGGCTGCGCGCTTGCTGTCCGCATCCGGCTGCCCCGGCTGCAGCCGGGAGAGTTCGGCGGCACACCCGGCAGCGCTCGGGGCGATGGCGGGGCCGTCCGTGCGAGCCTGCACGGTGCCGGCCTGCTGCTGCGCGGACGCACAGTGCGACGACTGATGCTGGCCCAGTGGCTACCGCCCGCGCTCGTAGCGGGCGCGGAAGGCCTCATCGTCGCCTACGCGGGAGAACGCCACTTCGCGTCCGGCTGGTACGCGGTGCTGATGGGCTGTCTGCCGGTCGGCATGCTGGTCGGTGACCTGATGGTGGGTCGACTGCTACGGCCACCCACCCGGGAGCGACTGGTCGTCCCGTTGATTGCGCTGGCGGGGCTGCCGCTGGTCGGCTTCGCCGCCGAGCCCGGAGTGGGCGTCTCGTCCTGTCTGCTGCTGCTCTGCGGCTTCGGATTCGCCTACGGTCTCGGCCTGCAACGGCCGTTCCTGGACGCCCTGCCGCAGGATGGCCAGGGCCAGGCCTTCGGCTTGCTCGGCTCCGGCAGCATGACGCTGCAGGGAGTCGGGCCGGTTTGCTTGGGCTCGGTGGCCGCAGGCATTGGAACAGGCGGCGCAATCGCCCTGGCAGGCGGCGCGGCGGTGCTGACCGCCGGCTGGATTCTCACCTGGCATCCGTCCACCTCCTCGGTCCCCGTCCCGAACTCCTCAACGGGATCAGCGAACGGCACCGAACAGCATGCGTGTAGTTCTCCTGCGCAGTAACCGTCGCAGGTCGGGTCGGCCGTGAGCCGTCACGCACCCCACCTCCACCCCCACGTCTCTCTGCCAGCCGTTGCGGACCACGTACGGGATCTTGAGACTACGAGCAGCCCATGGAAGGTTCATGCCGCATGATCGATGAATTCGCAAAGGACAACCTGCACGGGAGACTGCGGCGGGACCGCGAGGCGCTGCTCTGGAAACTCGACGGCTTGTCCGAATACGACGCCCGCCGACCTCTGACGGCGACCGGGAGCAACCTCCTCGGCCTGGTCAAACACGTGGCCACTGTCGAGGCCAGGTACTTCGGCGAGGTCTTCGACCGCCCTTCCCCGGAACCGCTGTCCCGGTGGCAGGACTCCGACGGCAGCGATCTGTGGGCGACCGAGGACGAGACCCGCGATCAGATCATCGGGTTCTACCGGCGCACGTGGGAACACTCGGACGCGACGATCAACGAGCTTCCCCTCGACGCCCCCGGCCGCGTGCCGTGGTGGCCGGAGCCTTATCCCAACACGAACCTGTTCGCCATCATGGTCCATGTCCTCGGCGAGTCCATCCGGCATGCCGGGCACGCCGATATCCTGCGCGAGGGCCTCGACGGCCGGACCGGGTCGCGCGCCGAACACGAGCAGCAGATCGACGAAGAAGCCCGTGCAGCCCACTGCGCGAAGATCGAGCAGGCCGCCAGGTTGGTCTCATCAATCAAGGCTTAGTCGAACATATCGGGCAGCCTGGCGTCGGCTCCCCTACCTGCGCTTGCGATTTCCGAGCACCCGGCCACCTGATATGCCCGCGTCACCCGATGTGGGCGTTCAGTCCGCGCCTTCGTCGTCCTCGTCCAGCTCGGGCGCGTCCGGGTCGCGCAGCGGGCGCAGGCCCTGGGGCGGGGTGGAGGGGGTGAAGCTGTAGCGGCCCAGGACGTTGAGGTTCTTGAACTTCAGCGGGGACAGGCGGGCGACATCCTCATCGCTGATCTCGTGGCCCTCGGCACGCAGTTGGGCGACCGCGGCGTCGATGTACTTCGTCGTCCAGAGCACAACAGCGTTCAGGGGTGTCATTCCTTTGCGACTGGTGACACGGTTTTCCGCACACGTACCGGCCACGCGTGATCAATCTCAGCGGCACTTTCTGCACCGCAACTACTCACACCCGCTGAGTCCCGCGAGTTCGCGAAAACTGAAGGCACTTCGGCGGGAACTCAAGGGTCTGTCGCCCTGATGTCAGGGGTGGGCCCGTGGGTTCGCGGTGAAGTCGCGGGGTCGGGCTTGGTGAATGCTTGCCGGCTGTGCACGAGCAGCTGACGCATCCCCGGGCTGTGCATGTTCTTCCAGATCAGGGCGAGCAATGCGGGTGTATCCACGTCATCGATGGTGCGGGCGGTGAGCCGGTCGCGGTAGCTCGCGGCCATGGAGTCGCTGAGGACGGCGACGGCGAGCCCGCGGGCGGCGAGGTCGGCAATGGCGTCCGCGGCGCTGGCTTGCAGAGTGATCGCGGGTTGGAGGCTCTGTGCGGCGCAGGCCTGGTCGAATACCGTGCGCAGGCCGGTGCCGGGCGGCATGCACACGATCGGGTGGGCGATCAGGTCGCGCAGGGTGACCCGTCGCTGTTTCGCCAGGGGGTGCCCGGCCGGGACCGCCGCGACGAGCCGCTCGCTGATGATGGTCAGCGCGTCCAGCCCGTCGGGGGTGGCGGTTGCGGCCCCGATGAGTGCCAGGTCGACGGTGCCGGTGCGCACCTTCTCGACGAGCCGGTCGGAGCTGTCCTCCAGCAGTGAGATCTCCACACCGGGATGTGCCTGGTGGAACGCGGCGAGGGCGTCGAACAGCGGGGTGAGGGTGCAGCCGATGACCATCCCGACGGTGAGGCGCCCCCGGATCAGATCGGTCACCTCGCCCACCGCCTGGCCGACCGCCCCAGCGGCGGCGAGTGCGGCGCGGGCGTGTTCGAGTGCGGCCTTTCCCGCGACGGTGAGGGTGACGGTGCGGGCCGACCGGTCGAACAGCTCGGCCCCGAGTTCCCGTTCCAGCTGACGGATCTGGGCGCTGACGCCGGACTGGCTGATGTGCACCCGCTCGGCCGCCCGGGTGAAGTTCTGCTCCTCGGCGACCGCGACGAAGTATTCCAGTTGCCTCAGTTCCATGACTGTGAATTCTAGCTTCCATGAAATCCATCTGTTGGACTTCTGGACAGTGGGCGGCCACGCTGGAAAGCGCCGAAGCCCGACGTCAGGAGGAACTCATGCCAAAGTACGAGAAGGCCATGCGGCCCGAGGACATCACCCACTTGTTCGTCGAACGATCCAACGCCGGTGACGCGGCCGGGGTCGCCGCACTGTACGAAGAGGGTGCGGTGATGGCCTACCCGCCCGGCGACCGGACGGTGGGCCGGGAGGCGATTCGTGCGCTGTGGGAGAAGGTGCTGGCCAACCGTCCCCGTTTCGAGCCGGAACAACCGCTGCCGACGCTGATCAGCGGCGACATCGCCCTCACCTCGACCCCGCCGAAGGACGGGGCCGGTGCCCGGGCGCAGGTCGTCCGGCGCCAGCCTGACGGCAGCTGGCTGCGCCTGCTCGACCAGCCCGAGTTCGTCCCACCCACCCGCTGACCCCTCGCCTCCGTGATCTCGCGGAACCGAAGGCTGCTGGGCGTGGCCCCGGGGGTCGGTGCCCCCGGTGTCAAGGAGTTGATCCGCGGGTTCGTGGTGAAGTTGCGGGGTCGGTTTCCAGGGGCCGTTCCATGAGAGCGCGAGCGGAGTCCGCGTAGCGCATCGCGGTCTTCTCGTCGAGGCCGAAGACCTCCGCGAGATGGAGTGGGTCAGGGCCCTTGATCATGGCCTCTTCGAGTTGGCGGTCGACGCGGAGTTTCTCCAGGGTCGCGTCCTGGCCGCGCATCGCAGCGCTGATCCAGTGGTTGCTGGCGCGACCGGTGGTGTTGGCGGTCTGGTTGTTGATCAGCAGGTGGAGGTTCGCGGTGTTCGGCCACCGGCTGCGCCGGTGCTCCAGCCAGTCCAGCAGCAGCTTCAGGGTGAGGTCGTCGAGCGGGCGGACGCGTCCGGCGATGGTCAGCCGGCGGTTGCCGAGGTCGACGTCGTCGAGCATGAGGGTGGCGATCTGGGCGACCCGGGCGGCGTGGACCGCCGCGAGGGCGAGGATGAGCCGCGTCGCCGGGGTGGTGGCCGCCGCGACGGAGCGGTCGACCTGGTCGGGGACGAGTGGTTGCAGCACGGCGTACTCGTACTGCCCGACCTTGATCCGACTGGTGGGATTGCGGAAGACCAGTCCGTTTTGCTTGGCCCAGGTGAACAGCGAGCGCAGGGCGACCAGTTGGTCGTGCCGCTGGTGGCCGTGCAGTGTCTTGATGTAGGTGAGGACATCGGCGCGGGTCACTTCCCGCAGATGGTCGTAGCCGTTCGACCAGTCCAGCAGGGCCGGGCGGACCCGGTTGAGGTAGAGCCAGACCGTGCCCTGTCGTCGCGGGAGGCTGCGGGGGCCGCCGTCCCGCAGGACGCGGGTCCACCGCTCGGCCTCCGAACGGATGCCGAGTGCGAGACCCTTCAGCCTCGCGGCGAGCCAGCGTTCGAAGGAGGGTTCACTGTCGTCCTCGAAGATCCCCACCTCCTCCAGGACCGTGACGGTGTGGCCGACCGGCAGGCCCAGGGCCCGCAGCGGGGTGAAGATCTCTGTGTGCCGGATGACGTCGCCCTCGACGTACCCGGTGAGAACGAGGGCCAGGCCCCGGTTGACGGCGAAGCGGATGGTACGCCCCCAGCCACGGGCCTCGGCGAGCCGGTGGGCGAGATACTTCGCCCAGGTAAGCCAGGGGCCGGCCAGGTCGGCGTCGGCCAGGGTGAGTCGGCTGTAGTCACGGGGGAACTGCTCGAACAACGGAAACTGCCGCCAGCCGGGAGCCGGGCGCCAGGCCGGTGCGGGCGGCGGCTTGCGCGGGGCTCCCCGCTGTCCTCCGCGCCGCCGTGCCGAGGGTGTCGACCGTCTGCGGTAGTGCATCCCGACGAAGAACAGCTGGTGGTGCCGGACGGCGGCGAGCCGCTCCCGCACGTCCGTCTCGTCTGCCGGCTGGCCGGCGACGGCCTTCGCGCTGAGGCGGGCCTGGCACCAGCACAGGCGGCAATAGTTCCACTTCAGTGGCTGGATGCGGCGGCAGCCGGTGCATGTGGCCGCATCGTGGCCGCGACCGAACATGTAGCACGTGGGGCAGAGGCGGCCGCTGAAGTTTCCCCAGGCCAGGCAGCTCTCACAGGAGTCGGGGGGCTTGACGTAGCCCTTCGGGAACCGTGCCACCGACTCACTCCGGCGGCAGCGACCGGCCACCCCGGCGCCTGGGGACCACCGCTCGTGCGGCGGTCCCCGTCCCGACCACGGCTCGCTCCGTCCCCTCCGCCTGCCCCGGGCGGCGGACCTTCTCCGGCTCGGGGATCAACAGGTCACCGATCTCGCAGTCGAGGACCACGCAGATGACGTCCAGGTCCTCCAGCTTGAGCGAGACCGGCTGACCGGACCACAGCCCGGACATCTTCCCCGCCGAGATCACCAACCCGTGCTCGGCCAGGCTTCGTTGGAGTTCGGACGCCTTCCAGACACCCTTGTTCGCGGCGGTCAGCCGCAGGTTCCACCTCATCGGACCAGCCCTTCCAGCCGCTTCGCGGCTCGCTCGGTCCCGGCGGCCCAGGCGTCTTCGACCCGGGTCTGCTGGACGTGGACGTACCGCATCGTCGTAGCGATCCAGGAATGCCCCAAAACCTCCTGAATTGCGAGCAAGTCCAGCCCGTTCTCATACAGTTGGGACGCACAGAAGTGCCGCAGGACATGCGGCGTCAGCGTCTCGCCCCATCCCGGCAGATGTGCCTTGGCCGCGTCCTTGAGCCCGCCGCGCAGGGCGTCGTCGCCCACCCGGCGCGAGGAGCCGTCGGCGTTCTTCTGCTCGGAGGGAAACAGCGAGGCGCCCGGGCGTGTGTGGTCATCGTCGAACTGGCCCCACACGTCCTCGATGAACCACCGCAGCGTGCGGTCGGCGCCGTTGATCAGCGGAACCATCCGCTCGCGCGGGCCCGAACCGCGGGCGCCCTTGCCATGGCGGACGTGGAGCTTGCCGAAGCGCCCCAGGTCCCACTTGATGTCCGCCAGGTCGAGCTTGCACGCCTCGCTGACCCGCAGGCCGACCTGGGACATCAGCTTTGCCGCGGTGTAGTTCCGGGCGGTAGGGGCGAACTTGCGGCAGGTGGCCAGCTCGCCGCCCCAGCCGGTGAACAGCGTCCCGACCTCCGGCCCGGTCGGGGGGATCCGCAGAGCCGCGTCCTTGGCCCCGCGCGGCCGGTTCATCTCGTCGATCGGGCACTCGACCACCCGGCCGGTCATCCGGTGGAGTTCGACCTTGTGCCGTAGCTCCAGGAACAGGAAGTACGTGCTCAGCGCCTGTGACCGGCCCAGCCGGGTGCCGCTCGGCGAGCCACGCAGCACCTTGCCGAAGTACGTGTTGGTGTCGGCCGGCTCCATGTCCCACAGCGGTCGGCCGAACCAGGCCCTGATCTGCTCCAGGTGCCCGACATCCCCGCGGATCGTGCCGCCCGCCAGTCCCGCCGAGGCCCGTGCGAGAACGAACCCGGACAGCACGTCGGTCTCGAACCGCTCCAGCTCCTCCGCCGACGCGGGCGCCCAGTGCTCACGCAGGTCCCGTACGACCGCCAGCGCTGCCAACCCGAGCCTCCTCGCCTTCGTTCCGACCGCGGATCGGTCGGACGAGGTGAGAACGCTTCAAGAATCCCGAAGTTACGTCACAGAGCGGCAGAGCACCCGAAGGAGAAAGAACCCCCTGGCCACGGGCTCGGGGACTCAGCCGGGCTCAGGGGAACTCACGGGATGTCGCACACAAGGACAACGGCGAGGTCCAGTGGTATTGCGAGGGCCGGACCTCGGACTCCGGCGGCAAGCCGGCGCTTGGCTGTGACTTCGGCGGCGGCTCCAGCGGCGGCCCGTGGATGCGCGTGTTCGGCCAGTCCTCGGGGCTGGACCAGACCAACGGAGTCACGAGCACCGTCAACTCCGTCGGGGTGAACCGGAGTTCCTACTTCGGCGACAGCGTCAAGCAGATGTTCGACGGCCAGGGCTCCGTCACCTGACATCCAGCGGATCGGTGTTCACCCCGCCGCACAGCCAGTAGCGTGGCGGGGTGAGTGCTGTTCCCGTACGGCTCCGCACTGGCTGAGGAGGTCGCCCATGAAGCGCCCCGGCATCCGCGCCCTCGTCGTCACCGCAGGCGTCGCTGCGGCTCTGGCCACCGTCGTCGCACTCCGTCAGGACACGTCCGAGTCCCCGGGCTCTCCGCCTGAGCCCGGGAGTGACACCTCGACCTCCGAGGTTCAGCACGACCAGCGCGACGTAGAGGAGTACTGGACCGACCGCCGCATGGAGGAGGCCGAACCGGCACCCATGCCGCACGAGGAGTAACGACTTCTATCAGGACCTCCCGTTGCCTAGTGCTGTGACCGCATAGGTTCGCGAGGTTGGTGGTCGTGGCGGTCGGATGGGCGGTGACGTCCGATCCGACCGTTGGAGGCGCGGTGGCCGAGCCTGTCCGTGTGCGCAGACCGACCGCTCAGGAGGGGCAGAAGCTGCAGCAGATCGTGCGCCCCGGCAGTACTGGCTCGGTGCGCTACCGGCGCGCGATGATGCTGCCGGCCTCGGTGGGCGGGAACCGTGTCCCGGTGATCGCGCGGCTGGTCCAGGCCGACGAGGACACGGTGCGGGGAGTGATCCACCGGTTCACCGAGATCGGTCTGGGCTGCCTGGACCCTCGATGGGCGGGAGGCCGTCCTCCCTCTCCAGGCTCCGCCCGGGGGTACCCCCAGCCTGCTCACCCCTGACGACGAGAACTTCGGCGTCCAGACGGCCACCACTCGTCCCACCAAGCTCGGTCGGCCCTTCACCCGCTGGTCGATCCGCGAACTCGCCGCCTACCCGCGCCGGGTGCACGGCCGGGGCATCCGCATCGGCCGCGAGGCCTTACGGTGCCTGCTCCGGCGCTGCGGCATCACCTTCCAGCGCACCAAGACCTGGAAGGAGTCCCCCGACCCCGACCGCGAGGCGAAACTGGACCGGGTCGAGGAGGTCCTTCACCGTTTCCCGGACCGGGTTTTCGCCTCCGACGAGTTCGGCCCGCTGGGCATCGGCCCATCGCCGGCTCGGGCTGGGCGGCGCGGGGCAAGCCGAACCGGCTGCCGGCAACCCACCGCCGCACCCACGGCGTCACCTACTTCCACGGCTGCTACTCCGTCGGCGACGACCGCTTGTGGGGCGTCAACCGCCGCCGCGAGGGCACCGCCAACAGCCTGGCCGCGCTGCAGTCGATCCGCGCCGCCCGGCCCGACGGCGCCCCCATCTACATCATCTTGGACAACCTCTCCGCACACACCGGCGCGGACATCCGCCGATGGGCCAAGAAGCACAAGGTCGAGCTGTGCTTCACGCCGACCTACGCCTCCTGGGCCAACCCGATCGAGGCCCATTTCGGACCGCTGCGGCAGTTCACCCTGGCCAACTCCCACCACCCCAACCACGTGTCCCGGACCCGGGCCCTGCACGCCTGTCTGCGCTGGCGCAACGCCAACGCCCGCCACCCCGACCTGCTCGCCGCCCAGCGCAAGGAACGCGCCCGCATCCGCGGCGAGAAGGGCATCCGCTGGGGCGGACGCCCCCTCACATCCGCAGCCTGTCCGACCATGCGAACCTCCCAGGTCAGGGCGGCAGGTAGCCCAATTTCTGGCCGGTCGCGGGCGCAGCGATGAGTTTTTTCGGCCCGGAGAGTCTCACCACCGTTGTCGACAACACAGGAGAAACAGATGGCTCAGCTACTGAGAGTCCAGAACTTCACCGTCTCGAGTGACGGGATCGGTGCCGGTGAGGACCAGAGCCTGGAGAGGCCGTTCGGACACGTCGATCCCGGAAGGCTGTTCGCCTGGGCCGGCGCCACGGCAAGCTGGCCCGGGCGCACCGACCCCGGGGGGAGCCGAGGTCTTGACGACTACTTCACCCGGGATTTCGCCCACAACATCGGTGCCGAGATCATGGGCCGCAACAAGTTCGGGCCCCAGCGCGGGCCCTGAACTCTTCTCGGTAATGTCTCGTGACGTTTTGTGATCTTCGTTCAGGCGGTGCGACCGTGTTCGAGCTGGAGCAGGACGAGGGCAGCTCGGGC